>NZ_JACJSA010000023.1 GCF_014697545.1 Oscillatoria sp. FACHB-1407
CTGGTCAATACTGCAAAGCGTCAGGGCATTTCTGCCTTTGACGCCATTTCCCGTGCCCTTACCTCAAAGCAGACCGATTGGCTACTGGATTGAGCAATTACAGGATAAGGGATAAAGGATAAAAACTAACTCAGTATCCTATTTTCGTAAGGGTCACGAGCAAGATACTCGCACTAGCCCAATAATCTAAATGTACTTTCAGGGTTCATTCTTTGAATAAAGAATGAACCCTGTTTATTTATCCCTTATCCTTCATCCTTTATCCTTTTTGTTTTCCCCACTCACTCTGGCTACTCCAACCTTGCCTGAGCTATCTTGGTTAGATTACGTCGCTGGGTAGAGGGATATGAAACGAGTCCTGTTGTTGCTTCTGTTTCTAGTGGGCTTAACCTGGGCACTGCTGAGTTTTCCGGGGTTAGCAATGCGAGGACAGTACGACTCCATTATCCTCGACTTCAAAGACAACCTGGGACAGGCTCAGATTGAACAAGAGATTCAGGCGATCGCGCAACAGTTTGGAGTAACGCCTCAACTGAACAGTGCCTTTTCGCAAACTGAACAGGTCTATGTGTTACCTGGCAATCCACAATTGTTGAAGGCATTGCGACAGTCGGAATTTAGACAGGATGTAGAATCCATCGATCCTAACTACCTCTACCAGGCGTTCGACATCCCCAATGACCCTGACTACGCCAAACAGTGGAACCTACGAAGCATTAATGTGGAGACAGCCTGGGACGAAACCAAAGGAGACGGCGTAACTGTTGCAGTTATCGATACCGGGATTAGTCAGGTTCCCGATTTGATGGACACCAAATTTGTCCCCGGTTATGACTTTGTCAACGATCGCACAGATGCCTCAGACGACAACGGACACGGAACCCACGTCGCAGGGACAATCGCTCAATCCACGAATAACGGGTATGGCGTCGCAGGGGTTGCCTATCATGCCAGCTTGATGCCTCTTAAAGTGTTGAGTGCGGCAGGCGGTGGCACGGTTGCTGATATCGCTGAGGCGATTCGGTTTGCAGCCGATAACGGGGCAGATGTGATCAACATGAGCCTGGGTGGTGGTGGCGATGCAGCCGTGATGAAAGAGGCGATCGACTACGCCCATAGCAAAGGGGTCGTGATTGTTGCTGCCGCAGGGAATTCTAATGCGAATGCAGCGGCCTATCCAGCCCGCTATCCCAATGTCATCGCGGTTTCTGCACTCGATCCGAGTGGAGCCAAAGCTCCCTACTCCAACTATGGGGCTGGGGTGGATATCTCCGCTCCTGGTGGCTCTAAAGTCGATGGCGATGCGGGCGGCATTTTGCAAAACACGATTGATCCACAGACAGGCGCAGCCGTTTTTGCGTCATTCCAGGGTACCAGCATGGCGTCTCCCCACGTTGCGGGTGTGGCGGCTCTAGTCAAAGCAGCAGGTGTAGAGGAACCGGACGCGATCGCCCAAATTTTGCGCCAGTCAGCACGGGTTATTCAAGATGATGAACTTAACCACTTTGGGGCAGGTCAGTTAGACGCGACTGCGGCGGTGCGTCTGGCACAAAAAGGACAGATCACCGTGCGTGATTTCTTCCGATGGTTGCGTGATAACGGCTATCTCAACCTCCGTTTCTGGTTTGATGGTGGCGTGGTTGCGCTGATGCCCAAGATTCTCATGGTGCTGGGTTCCTACTTGTTGGCATGGTTCCTGCGTAACTATCTGCCCTGGTTTAGCTTTGCTTTTGCAGGGGGAGCCGTCGTTGGCAGCAGCGGTTTATTTTTCCTGCGGGGATTGTATCTGTATGACGCGCCGCAATTACCGTTCCGGGTGTTGGGTAGCTCTATTCCAGAGTTGGGAGGCGCGTTTCAGGGAAGTGGCGTTTTGAATCCGATTACGGCAAGTGTGTTGATTCCCCTGGTTCTGGTGGCGTTACTGCTGGGGCACCAGCAATGGAAGTGGTTTGCAGTGGGTTCTGCCCTGGGAGTGGCGTCCTGTCTGCTGGTCAGTGCTATTCTTTCACCACAGGTATTGTGGATGGGGGATGGGGCGATCGCCCGTTCCTATCTCGTTCTCAATGCGTTTCTCTGCTTTGGTTTGGCAAAAATTGCCGCTAAGACAGCACACGAAGGATAAGGGCATTTATCATGAGCATCACCGTTGAAGGCAAAGTTCAACGCTCTGACCTGGGAGCAGGCACCTGGGCACTTGTCAGCACCACTGGGGAAACCTATGAGCTGCATCAGGGTGCGCCCAAAGACCTGTTGAAAGATGGGTTGAAGGTCAAAGTCGAGGGAAAGGTGCGTGACGATGTGATGACGATGGCGATGATTGGTCCCGTCCTGGAAGTTGAACAATTTGAACCAGCGCAATAAGCAAAGAGACGCGATTATTCAAGATTAAAAATTGCTCCGGTAAAAGAAGTGCGAGCGTCTCGCTCGCGGGCAAGATGCCCGCACTCTGAAATTGCCGAATTGTTTTCTGACTTCGATAATCGCGTTCCTGTTGCTAATCCCCCCTGATGCTAATTCATGGTTGCCAAAACCTCTTGCAATTTGCCGCGAAACTCCCCTTTGGGATGGGCACCTTTGACCTCACCGACAATTTTGAAATCGCCTTCAGGGGCATCACAAACCAGGTAGGTGGGCCAACCCATTTCAGCCTTGTCGGGGTATTGCGCTAACAAAATCTTGCGATATTTGCGATAAGTGGCGGTGTCTTGCATTTTGACATCGACAAATTTTAGCCCCAGTTCTTCGGCTACTTTTTGATCATAAAACGACATTTTGTGGCAAAGTCCACAGTCTTCTGAAGAAAATTTAACAACAGTGAGTTCCATAGTTGAGTCACTCCAAACAGTGATATCTGCTGATGCATCCAATCGCTTCTTGAGGGCTAAAGAGCGATCGCAATAGCCCAAATCTATCAAAAATTTATTCTCATCTTAGAACCGCTGATAAAAAGGGGCAGACCCATGCCTGCCCCATCCTCATGCCAAAGTCAAAGAAACTCTAAACCAGGCTTAAGCATCATCCAGGGCAGCAATACCTGGAAGCACCTTGCCTTCCAGCAATTCGAGGCTAGCACCGCCCCCGGTGGAAATGTGGCTCATTTGGTCAGCAACCCCAACTTTCTCAACGGCTGCGACCGAGTCACCACCACCGATGATAGTGGTTGCTCCAGTTTTGGTGATATCAGCCAATGCATAGGCGATCGCTTCGGTGCCTTTGGCAAACTTGTCAAACTCAAACACACCCATGGGACCATTCCAGATGACGGTCTTGCAGTCTGCTAGAGCGTCTTTGAAGACCTTGATCGAGTCAGGACCAATGTCTAGACCCATCCAACCATCGGGAATCGCGTCAATGCCGACGGTTTGAGCATTGGCATCGGCGGCGAAGTTGTCTGCTACGACCACATCGGTGGGCAACAACAAAGCCACACCCCGCTCTTTGGCCTTCGCTTCTAGAGCTTGTGCCAGTTCCAATTTATCCTCTTCGACCAGGGATTTACCGACCGACAAGCCACGCGCTTTGTAGAAAGTGAAGATCATGCCACCCCCGATCAGCAGCTTGTCTACTTTCTCCAGGAGGGTTTCAATCACACCGATTTTGCTGGATACCTTAGAACCACCGACGATCGCCGCTAGAGGACGTTGGGGTGATTCGATTGCACTTTGCAGGTATTGCAGTTCTTTTTCGATCAGGAATCCAGCGACGGAAGGCTTCAAATAGTGGGTCACACCTTCTGTGGACGCATGGGCGCGGTGAGCTGTCCCGAACGCATCGTTAACGTACAAATCTGCAACGGATGCCAATTGCTTAGCGAATTCAGGGTCGTTTTTCTCTTCTTCAGGATGGAAGCGTACATTCTCTAATAGAATGACTTGACCTGGCTTCATGGCAGCAACGGTGGTGGCGACTTCTTCTCCAATGCAGTCATCACACTTAATCACCTCTTGCCCCAACACTTCGGAGAGACGCTTGGCGACAGGGGTCAGACGGTATTTCTCAGTCACACCTTTAGGACGACCGAAGTGACTCGTCAGGATGACCTTAGCTCCTTTAGACGTTAGCTCGTTAATCGTAGGTAGAGCCGCCCGAATCCGGGTGTCATCCGTGATGTTGTTTTGGTCATCGACGGGAACGTTGAAGTCTGCTCTCACTAAGACGCGCTTATCCTGCAAATCAGATGCTGCTAAATTTGCTAGAGTTTTTTTTGACACCGCTTGAACCCCCTAAATAAGTCTTTATACCTATCAATCATTGTAATCTGTCTGGGATCATTCCCTGCGATCTGAAATCGATTAGCTTTTCTTAAGCCACTTCTATTCTCAGATGCCAGCGTTTTGCTCCATGACTCTACCGCTAAAGGTATCCCGTAACCAACCAGCATTTTTACTCACTAACACTATCGAAACCCTTCTCCAAAGACCTCTTTATCCATCTTTCAACTGTTGAATTCAAATCAATAAGGCGCATCATGTTTAAGATAGTTCTGTTTCCCATTGACCAAAGTCGTGAATCTCGTGAGGCAGCAGATACTGTTGCCAATATTGTGAAAACTTATAAGAGTCGTCTGGTCATTCTGTCTGTGGTCGAAAGCCCTGATGAAGAAGCCAATCCTACGGCAGCCGATTTGACCATGACCTCGCCAGCCGCGATCGCTGAGCTGTTGCAAACAGCAAAGACCCTCTTTAGTGAGCAGGGCATCGAAGCGGAACTGATCGAGCGTCAGGGCAAACCTGCTTTTACGATCTGCGATGTCGCTGACGAAATCGGAGCCAATCTGATCGTTATGGGATGTCGCGGTTTGGGGCTAACCGATGAGGGAGCTTCTGACAGCGTTACCAATCGCGTGATCAATCTCTCGCCCTGTCCGGTGTTAATTGTTCCTTAAATCATGAGTTCTCCTCCGATCCAGTGGTATCCAGGGCATATTGCCAAAGCTGAACGTCAGTTGCTTGACCAGCTTAAAAAAGTCGATGTGGTGTTGGAGGTTCGGGATGCTCGAATTCCCCTGTCAACCCATCACCCGCAAATGAAGCAGTGGGTTAACAACAAAGGTCGAGTGCTGGTGTTAAACCGGATGGATATGATTCCCCCCCGGTTGCGGCAGCAGTGGACAGAGTGGTTTGATGCCAACGGCGAAACTCCCTACTTTACCGACGCTCAACACGGTAAGGGGGTTGATGCTGTGTCTCAAGCGGCGCAAGCGGCGGGAGCCCAAATGAATCAACGCAGGCGCGATCGCGGTATGTTGCCTCGTCCTGTGCGTGCGGTCGTCATCGGCTTTCCCAATGTTGGCAAATCGGCTCTGATCAACCGTCTGCTGAAGCGGCGAGTGGTCGAGAGTGCGCGTCGTCCCGGTGTCACACGGCAGTTACGCTGGGTTCGTATCTCTGATGAGTTGGAACTGTTGGATGCCCCCGGTATTTTGCCTTCCCAGTTAAAAGACCAGATGGCAGCGATCAAGCTGGCGATATGTGACGACATTGGCGAAGCGGCGTATGACAACCAGCGCATTGCCGCTGCTCTGGTCGATCTGCTCAAACAACTTCAGGCGATCGCCCCCAATGTGGTGTCAGAGGATGTTTTGCGATCGCGCTATGATTTTGCCTCTGAATCTCTGACCGGGGAGAGCTACATTGAGGCACTCTCTGAGCATCGATATCAGAGCGATCGCGAGAAAACCGCTCGGCAAATTTTGAACGACTTTCGCAAAGGTAACTTAGGAGCCGTTCCGCTAGAATTGCCACCGCAGTGAAAGGATGAAAACAGAAAAGTGAAACAAGAAGAGAGAAAAAAGTTAATTACAGACGTGGTGAATCGTACCTCTTCCTTACTTATCCTTCATCGTTTATCTTTTCTTCCTTCTTCTTTTTTCATGTTTCGTTCTTCTCTTTTATCCTTCATCCTTTATCGTTTATCCTTCCTCTCTTCTCATGCTTCCTCCCTTTGTCCTAGCCTCCGCCTCTCCCGCCCGACGACGGCTCCTGCAAAATGTGGGCATCGAACCTATTGTTCAGCCGAGCCACTTTGACGAAGACCAGATTCAGGTCAATAACCCGGCTGAGTATGTCAAAGTGCTCGCCCACAGTAAGGCAAAAACGGTTGCACCTCAGTTTCCTCAGGCATTAGTGTTGGGGTGTGACTCGATCTTGGCGTTAAATAGTGAGATTCATGGCAAACCTGCCGATGCAGCAGAGGCGATCGCCCGATGGCAACAGATGCGGGGTCGGGTTGGCGAACTCTATACCGGACATGCCCTGATCGACGGTACGCAGGACAAAACGATCGTGCGTTGTCAGGTTACGCAAGTCCAGTTTGCTCAGGTGAGCGATCGCCAAATTGAAGCCTATGTAGCAACGGGGGAACCGCTTCACTGTGCGGGTTGTTTTGCGATAGAGGGTCGGGGTGGCTTCTTCGTAGAAGGCATTCAGGGATGCCATACCAATGTCATTGGGTTGAGCCTGCCTCTATTACGGCAAATGCTGAGTGATTTAGGATACGACGCTACAGATTTTTGGCTGAAATAGGTATCGAAATAGGTAAATGTTGTAACCTCTCGCAATCCAATCTTTACAACAACTTTATAAAAGCCAAAAACTTTCCCCTTAGACTTGGCAGTTAGTGCCTTGTTCTTTTATCGTATCTTTATAAATCCCTATAACTACCGAGGTGAATCTTCCCTACTTATTCCAGAATTTATGTAAAAAATAAAACAGCTACCAACGCTTCAGGATTAGCATCGCACTTTTGTTAAGTTGTCCTCACCGAACTCTTCTTTACAGGTTTGCAGTTAAACGCTAGTGCCTTCTGTGATGGACATAATCCGAGCAAATTGCCTGCTAGATTATTTTTGACTAGAGCATTTTACCAACCTAAACTCCTGCGATGGATTCTTCAGTAGCCATCTTTTCACGCTTCCGACGTCCCACTCAAAACACTCCGCTGAGTCAATTGTGTGGGTCTAAAAGGCTCTTCCGTAATCGTTACAAGGTTTTGCAAACTCTTGGTCGGGGTGGTTTTGGAGTCACCTATCTTGCCAAAGATGTCAGTTTGCCTGGTTCCCCTGAATGCGTCATTAAGCAGCTCTGCCCTAAGGTTAACAATCCTGCCATTCTTCAAAGAGCTTCTGAGCGGTTTGAGCGGGAAGCCAAGACGTTAGCCCAACTGGGTAGTCACGCTCAGGTTCCCCAATTACTTGATTACTTTCAAGAACAGGGTGAGTTTTACCTGGTGCAGGAGTATATTCGGGGCGTTAACCTGGCAAAGGAAGTTCGCAATGTTGGTCCGCTCTCAGAACTGGCGGTCAAGCGGTTCTTGCGGGAAATTCTTCCTGTGCTTGACTACATCCACCGCAATCAGGTAATTCACCGCGACATCAAGCCTCTCAACATCATCCGCTGTGAGGACGATGGTCGTCTGGTGTTGATTGACTTTGGAGCCGTCAAAGAGCAGATTGTTGAGGTTGATGACATGACCCAACGGGGGCAGTCAACCCAGTTTGTAGGCACAGTTGGGTTTGCTCCACCTGAGCAAATCTCACTGCGTCCTGTCTTCGCCAGCGACATCTATGCGATCGGCATGACCTGCTTGTATTTGCTGACGGGGCGTCCTCCAATGGAGTTTGACTGCGACCCCCTGACGGGCGAAATTATGTGGGAGTCGATGCTGCATTTGAGTGATCACTTTGGCAAGGTGCTTAGCAAGATGCTGAAGTGCTCTGTCGTCGATCGCTATCAGTCGGCAGAGCAGGTGTTGCGAGCATTGGAGTTAGAGCCGTATCTAGACAAGCTGGCAGACTGCATGAACACCAAAACACGGTCGCATGAGTCTGAGGCTGAAGCCGTTGAGGCTCCCCGGTATCTCTCACCGATCGCCCGTAGAGCGCAGGAGATTCGGGACTGGCGATCGCGCCTGCTTGCAAAGCAACGTACCCGTAAGAACCTCGTCTCCCCGGTTTAAGCCTGGTTGCAGCCCTCAATTTAACGTCAGTTCGGTTTAATCTGGCGAATGAATTCGCGGCTAGAGCTGCAATTTAACGTCGGTTTAGGAACCCGGCGAATAAATTCGCAGCTATTTGAGCCAAGTCCGCCGACGCGGACTACCGAAATCCAGGTTTGACGAACCGACGCAGGTCGGTTTTGCTCTGATAGCGGCAGTTTTAACCGCCGAAATCCTTATCCCGAATTCACGTTAATTTACTGTAGAAGCCGGAGTTTCAATAAAACTCCGGCTTTTTGGCGATCGCTCTTGACATTTTCAGGGAAAACCCCATCAGGGCTATCCGGATAAGGGCTGGCAAGCCTGTATAGGGAATTAAATGCCTCTATATAGGTTGTTCCCATGCGCGTTTTTACGTTCACTGTTCTCTCAACTCTGTTCGTGACTGGTTTGGCAATTGCCACTTCAGACATGGCAACTTCCTCCGTGGAGTTCAATGCTGAGACAACTCAATTCCAACTGGTTGGTGACACCAACCGTAGAGACACTTCCTATCGGGGAAGCGGTCGTCGTGAGATTGTTGCATTTCCAGCAACAACCCTGCTCAACCACGCTTAATTTCCCTGGAGTTGCTTCAGTTGATATTGAGCATCTTCATAGCAGCCCATACGACCTGAGTTGAGACACAACGTTGCAGATTGCTGAAAATCTTCGATCGCGCCACGTTGATCTCCAGCTTCGACTCGGACTAAGGCCCGGTCGTAGTGGGCAAACACATGTTCTGGGTTGCGTTGAATCGCAGCCGTGTAGTCAGCGATCGCCCCTTGTTGATCTCCTAACTCATAGCGGGCAAGCCCACGATTGTAGTATGGGTCTGGATCTTGTGGATCAAGCCGAATCGCAATATTAAAATCTTCGATGGCACCTGTTAAATCGCCCAATCGCCGTCGAGTCAAACCGCGATTTTGGTAAGCCCGCACCGAGTTAGGTTGCAAGTTTATCGCTTGCGTACAATCGGCGATCGCTTCTTGATGATTTTTTAAGTTTGACCGTGATAGGCAACGATTGAGATAGGCCGCCGGAAAGATTGGATCGAGTTGAATTGCCTGTGTGTAGTCTTCGATCGCGCCCTGTTCATCCCCAGACTCTGCTCGCACAGTTCCCCGGTTGACATAGGCTTTAGGGGAATTGGGAGCCAGACGAATCGTTTGAGTATAGTCGGCAATAGCACGCTGGCGATCGCCCAATTCAAACCAGAGATTGCCGCGTTCGTAATAGGCTTGCGCCATATCAGGGTCAAGCTGAATCGCTCGATCCAAATCCTCTAGCGCGGCTTGCAAATCCTGTTGCTCGGTCAGGGCAATGCCGCGATTAAAGTAGGCAGAACTGGTGGGATGCCATTGAAGCGATCGCGTATAACTGGCGATCGCTTCCTCTGGGCGATTTAACTGCTTTTGCTCGGAGGCTCGCTGCAAAAAATACTGCGCCAGTAAGGATTGCGGCAATTTCAGCAGCACTGCCGCCAACACTGCCACGACCACTGCCCCAAGGGCGATCGCCTGGAGCGACGGGCGACGGGGGCGGTGATGGGAGGCTTGGGCTGGTGGAGGGGGTAGTTGTAACGACTGGGGCGATTGAGGTTGAGGCGGTTCAGGCTCCTTCGCCAACATCCCATTGGGTGACCCCCCGTTTGACAATGGTGTAGGTAGTTTTGACAGGTTTTGCTTAGACAACACCTGACTCCGCAGATCGTCCAACGCTTCTGTTGCCTGCTGATATCGCTGTTTGCTGTCGGGATGTACCAGTTTGTCAAGCACCAGACTGAGCTCTCGTCCCGTCTGGGTATGACTATGCCACGAACGCCCCTGTTCATTCGCAGGATTAGCCGCAAGCACCTGTGACAACACCTCTGTTGTCAGCCCGGTCAAGCCTTGAATGATGATGACACCCACGGCATACAGGTCACTGTTGAACTGCAATTGCCCCTGAATCTGGTCGGGTGGGGTATAGGGGGATGCCCCATCTATGCTGTTGGTGGTTGGAGTGCTGTTGCCTGATGTAGAAGTCAGCGATCGCGTTGCCTGAGCACTGATCTCTCTAAAAATGCCAAACCCTGCTAACACCAACAATCCATCTGAACTGCGGCGAATCCAGCTAGACGGTTTGATATTGCGATGCACCACACCCCAACCATGCACCACGACCAAAATCTCTAACATCTCTTGCAAGAGCTTGGTTGCCTGTAATTCAGTCCAGGTGTGACCGGGAGCAAGTTCTTGGGTGAGCGGCTGTCCGGGAATGAATTCCTCAACTAAATAAAAATTATTATTTTCCTCAAAGAAGGTCAAAATTTTTGGAATGCGATCGTGCTTACTAAACTTTTGAAGCGACTCCGCCTTCTTCTTGAGGAGTGTTAGTACAAAGCGCAGTGTCCGGGGGTTTTGCTCAGGCAGTTTGAGGTGTCGAATGACGCACTTAGGATAACCAGAAAGCTGAGTATCACCGACGAGATAGGTTCGTCCTAATACGTCTGAGCCTAAGATTTTGATGAATTGGTAGCGACCACCCAGTAGCTGGTTCACACTGCAACACCTAGCACTGTGATTGATTATGGCACAGGAGTTTGAAGAAGAAGAGGTGAAGAATTAACGATAAAAGACGAAAAGGGAAGGGGCGCGATTAATCACTTTTCTAAAACCGCTGACCGATGCCAAAGAAAAATCGACTCTCTCCCTCATCGTTAAATCCATAATCACCCCGGAGCAAGCCGATTGGGGTCATGATGCGAACGCCGAAGCCGTAACCGAAACCAGTCCCGGGTTTATCACGGGCGATCGCGGGTTCCCCTAACACTTCATCCCCCGACCCCAAATCGGAGGCAAAATCGGCAAAGAACACGCCACCCACCGGACGAAAAATAGGAAAGCGGTATTCCGCTGATGCCAGCACATAGCGTCGCCCTGTACCAACCCGTCCTTCTCGATAGCCGCGCACCGAGTTACCGCCTCCCAAATTAAAGGAATAGTAGGGAGGGGCATCCCCAAAAATCGTTCCACCCTGCACGTTAAAGGCTAAAACTTCTGGTTCTTCTGGGGTGCCTGCATCCAGCAAATTCACCGGAAAGTAGCGCGTGTAGTTGGCTTGCAGACGGTTGAGCAAAATAGTGCCCTGCCCAATCGGAATGGATTGCTCCGTTCGCAGCGACAGCACCGACCCATCACTGGGATTTACCAGATTGTTGCGGCGATCTTGGGTGACTTCAAACGATAACGTGGTCAGGTCGTCTGCCCCCTCGCCACTCACCGTTAAGGGATTACCTAACTCGTCCTCTGTTGCGATATCGCCGCTGCCATCCCGAATACTGACGCGGGTATAGTTTAGCCCCAATTCCGCATCCCATTCACCAATCGGGCGCATTACACTCACCCCAGCACCAAACCGTCCTTCACGGGCAATGTCGCCGTTGGGCAACCGCACCTCGCGGGTAAAGGTGGGCGATAGGATGCGCCGCCGAAAGGCATTAACCTGATATCCCAGGCGATCGGGCGCACTCTCACGGTAGGGACTGGTGAAGTTGACATCAAACTGGAAATCACGGGTGCCGACTTGCAGGTTGCCGCCCAGTCGTTGTCCAATGCCGCCAATGTTGTTGTCCTGGTAGGTAATCGTGCCAAACAATCCTGCCTGGTCGCTGTAACCACCCCCCAAATTGATCGATCGCGAGGGACGCTCAATCAGGTTATAGGTAACATCAACGGCTTGAGGATCACCCGCTAAAGCAATATCGGCGCGATCGAACACCCCTAAGCGAAACAATCGCTGTAAATCTTCCTGAGCTGTGGTTTCGTTAAAGATTTGCCCCGGTTGTAGTTGCACCTCACGGCGAATGAAGCTCTCCTGCGTTCGACTCTGAATCGGTTGCCCCTGTTCGTCCGTGGGGCTACCCTCCGCATTCAAAAAACGAATGTTGACACGGGCAATCACTCCCTCAGCTACGTTAATGGTGATGACCCCGTTACGATCGGGACGCAGAGCAATCACCTGCGCCAGCGTATAGCCATTGTCGGCATACCACTGATTGATCTGCTCAACTCCCTGTCGTAGAGCATTGGGGCTAATCGGTTGTCCCAACTGGGCTTGAAAGATTTCGTTTACTGTCGTTGGGCTGAGAACTCGTGCCCCGTTGAGTTGGAGCGATCGCACCACCACAGGCTCGACGGTGAACAACACATCCACCCCTTCTTGTCGGGCATAGCTCAACACCGTAGCGTTGGCAAACAATCCTGTATTCAAAATAGTGTTGACATCGCGTTGCAGTTGGCTCTGACTGGTGGCTCCACCGGGTCGCGTCTGAATGCTCTGTAAAACCAATTGCTGCAACTCCGCATCGGCTCCCTGGACTCGCACACTCAACGTTGTCACCGCCAGGTCACTGGTGGTTAACGGTGCTACTGGAGTTGAGGGTGCTGGAGCAATTGGCGGACTGGCAGGGCTAATAGGCACCACTACCGGACGCGGAAAGTCAACGGTTGGCGTGACGGAACCCGACGTCGAGGGACTCGGAGTAGAACCAGGACTGGGAAACCCGGTTGTGTCAGACGTTGTAGCGTTTGGGGTTGCAGTTGCTGTGGGTTGAGCCGGGGCTTCCTGATAGTCCTGATAATAATAAATGGAGTTGGGTTGAGCCTGGCTGATGCGATGAGATGGAGTTGAGCCAGCGTGAGGCATGGGTCGTGTAACCGTATCCGCCAACGTGGGATTCAAAACTGAAGCGACTGCCTCCGGTACTATTCCTCCTAACCCGATCGCCACGATCAAACTGGCAACAGCGGAAACACGCATAAACTCGTGCCTAACAAGATCTTTCCAATGATATTTCTACAAGACCCAATTAGAACGGATGTTTTGCAGAATTTTTCAAAATTGTTAGGACTTTACCATCATTAGTGGCGGATCTTCCGATGATTTAAGCTAGGATTGCGCTAAATCTGGAGAGCTTAGCTCAGCCTGGGAGGAGTGCAATTGCAGGTTTGGGCAGATGGTTTGCTCCGTCACATCTGAAGAAAACTGTTCCTGCCAACCCGCCAGAATGTCTTGCAACTCCGAGCGCAGCAGTTCCAACGCATGAATCTGCTCAGCGATCGCCTCTAACTTTGCTTCCAGGTGTTGCCGCACCTCGCCACAGGGCAACTGTCCGCGATCGCGCACACTCAAAATTTGTTGAATCTCTGCCAGACTCAAACCCAATGACTGTGCCCGTTTGACAAACGACAACCGATTTAAAACCGTAGGTTCAAACAACCGATAACGAGAATCCGATCGCTCGACCGTCGGAGCTAACAACCCGATGTCGTCGTAATAGCGAATCGTCTTAATTGGCAAACCGCTCAGGGTTGCCACCTCACCAATCCTCAATGACTTTGTAGCGACCTGTGACACAGTGTTTTGGTGAACTCGACGGAGGACAAAGACAGAAGTTAGCTTGATGGATTTGACGGACGTTTGCGCGACATGGTTAACATCGGCAGCGTTGGACTGCTAGTCCGCGCGGGTAAATAGTGAATCGGTGCTCTGGTTGGGGGTTCCTGAGGTCGCTGTCTCGACTTCAGCACCCGCAACGCGATCGCCACTCCTACAACGCCAATGCCGACGGTCATCAAGGACCAGCGATCGCCCACACCTCCAATCACCGCGTCAACCAGACCAACGGTCAAAATAAAGCTGGAGATGGGTTCTCTGCGATAGGTTGACTTTAATAATCGACGCCACGAACGACTCATCAAATGCACTCTTTACTAATGGAGTAAACATTAGAAAACATATCCCGTTGAGAGAAACGCAGGTGTAAATCTACAAACGACCTACTGCATCACTGCACTTCTATTACTAATCTAGCTCGTTACTCAACTGGCTTGCTGCTTGGATGGATTATAGAGAATTCGTTTGCGCCGAAAAAGTTCACAAGCGACAGAAATAAATAAAAGACCCCTCAATTCCCAAGGAATTCAGGGGTACTGCCACACTACAGAGTTAAGAATTAGTACAAACCCAGCCAGGACAAAAGCCCTTGCCCAGTCACATATTCAATGGCTAAAGCGATCACAAACCCAATCATTGCAGCTCGACCATTCAAACGTTCAGCATAATCGTTGAAGCCAAATTTAGGCTCTTCCAGTTGGGGAGTCATCGTCGGTTGAGGAGGGGTCTGGGTCATAGCTTTATTTTACAAAAGTTTACACTTCACCTCTATTGTAATGATCCTTTGGCGATCGTCAACCACATCGCATGGAATCGACTACTCCTGCCCCAATCAGGCGATGAAGGATACAGATGAGACAGATAAGCTAGAGATATGGATATAGGTAGCAATCTTCTAAGTACTGCTATTCATAGATAGGGTTTGGAAATAAAACCAGGGGGGGTGGGGGCTGCGCCCCCAGCCAGGGGTTCCACCCCTGCACCCCAGATTCCCACCCTTATTTACGACGAGTTGTACTAAGTGGGAGTTTTTAGAGATTGCAATACCTGGGTTTAGCTATTGAGGTTTAAAAATGGAAATTGGAGTGCCCAAAGAAACGAAGGATCAAGAATTTCGAGTGGGCTTGAGTCCGGCAAGCGTGCGCGTATTGAGCGATGCAGGACATACGGTTTTTGTGCAAACTCAAGCCGGAGTTGGAGCAGGGTTTACAGATGAGGATTACCTCCAGGCAGGAGCGAAAATTGTAGCTCAGGCTCAGGATGCCTGGAATCGAGGGATGGTCGTCAAGGTTAAAGAGCCTTTGGCACCAGAGTTTCCCCACATTCAGAAGGGACAGTTGCTGTTTACCTATCTGCATCTGGCAGCGGCTCGCGAACTGACGGAGCATCTGCTGAGTAGTGGCGTCACAGCGATCGCCTATGAAACCGTTGAGCTTCCTAACCACTCGCTGCCCCTTTTGACCCCGATGAGCATTATTGCAGGACGCTTGTCCGTGCAATTTGGGGCGCGTTATCTAGAGCGGCAGCAGGGTGGACGCGGAGTACTGTTGGGAGGAGTTCCCGGTGTCCGTCCTGGAAAAGTAGTCATTTTGGGCGGTGGGGTGGTTGGCACCGAGGCCGCCAAGATTGCCATTGGCATGGGCGCACGAGTGCAAATCATCGACATCAACCTGGAACGGTTAGCCTATCTGGAAACGCTGTTTGGCTCCAGAGTGGAACTGCTCTATAGCACCGTCTCTCAAATCGAAGCCTCCGTACCTGATGCAGACTTGCTGATTGGAGCCGTGTTAGTTCCCGGTCGCCGCGCCCCGATTCTTGTGAAACGGGAGTTAGTCGCCCAAATGCGCCCCGGTTCTGTGATTGTGGATGTGGCAGTCGATCAAGGCGGTTGTATTGAAACCCTGCATCCCACGTCACACACTCATCCCACTTACATCGAGGCGGATGTGGTGCACTATGGGGTTCCCAATATGCCCGGAGCCGTTCCCTGGACAGCAACACAAGCCCTCAACAACAGTACGCTGCCCTATGTGTTGAAACTGGCAAATGACGGCATCAAAGCGTTAGATCGGGATGAATCGTTGGCGAAAGGGCTGAATGTCAGCCAACACAAATTAGTACATCCAGCCGTGCAGCAGGTTTTCCCAGATCTGGTCTAGAAAAACCACGGGTGTTGCTGATCTAAGCTGATTCAATAGGTGAATTTCGTAGGGGCGTTTCGCGAAACGTCCCTACCAAAAACCGACAGGTAGATTCCTACTCAGAAATTTGCTAAACCCACCTCTACCAACTATCGAACTTATTTAATTCCCCTGCCTAAGTGGGAATTAAGCTTCTGTCTGCAACAGCCTGGCGATCGCGATGGCAGGCGAACAAGCCGATGGTGAGAACCGCTATACAATGATGGCTCATCATCAGCACATTCACCATGGCTCAAGCTCGAAACCCGTTCTTTTCAGGTGTTGCATTTGCGATCGCGGCTCCCCTGCTATATAGCGCGACTGTCCCTCTCTCTAAAATCTTTTCCCAACAGGTTGAACCGTGGATGCTGGCAGGGTTGCTTGACCTGTGCGCTGGTATTGGTGTTGCAGTTGTCTACCTGTTGCAACGGTTTGTGATTTACAAAGCTCCTCACAACGCTTTGAGGGGGCGAGATTGGCGTTGGCTCCTGCTATCGATTTTGATTGGTGGGCTATTTGCCCCCGTCCTGCAAACCTATGGCATTGCCTATAGCTCCGCCTCTGTGGCTTCCTTGATGTTAAATCTGGAAGGGGTATTCACCGCCCTGATTGCCTGGTGGGTCTTTCGAGAACCGTTTGATCGACGAGTCGCTTGGGGCTTGGGAATGATCACCCTGGGTAGCATGGTGCTGGTCTGGCAGGGAGATGCCGCTTTTAGCCTGTCGTGGGGAGCAATAGCGATCGCCGGAGCCAGTCTCGCCTGGGCAACCTCCAGCAACCTGACCCAAAAGATAGCTGACCGCAACCCACTGCAAGTGGTCATGTATCGGGTTGGGGTCAGCGGTAGCCTGAACACCACACTGGCCTTTCTGGCGGGTAATGCGTTGCCTGCTCCTCCACTGTTAGGGGCGATCGCTCTCACAGGTCTGTTTTGCATCGCCCTAACCTTTCTATGCTTTATGCTGGCACTGCGGCAAATCGGCACCTCACGAGCGGGCACCTTTTTCTCACTGTTTCCCTTTACAGGGGCAGTGTTGTCGATCATTAGCCTCAATGAGCCAGTCACCTCGCGCCTGCTGATCGCTGGAGTCTTAATGGCGATCGGCTTAGGGTTTTGTTTGAAGCTGAAGGAAACTTAACGCAAGTGGATTATTGCTCCTGAACCAGTCGAAGGTAGTTTTGCTGCAACTGAAAGTTGCTCATGGTCAATCGCTCAGTTAATTCACGCTCAACGGTACAAATTTTTTCCCAGACTGTGGCAGAGCGTTGGGCAGACAAGAGCTCACTCCATAAGGCATTCACCAGTTCAGCCACAACAGGATTTTCAACATCCAGCGTATCAACCAACCTTCCAAATGCCTCATTAGCCTCGTCATGACGGGATAGATCAGAAGCCAGGTCAATACAGGTTTGCAGTGAAGTCTGTGAATTTCCAGAAACGGTTGAAGTCATGACTCAAAAGCCTTAATCGTGCAGATAAATGTAACGAATTCGTTACATTACTCTAAGTATACAAGGATCCACCCTGGATTTGCCAAGTCTATTCAACGTCAATTCGGGTTAAGCACCAGGTAAATTAATTTGCGGACTCTCGAAAAGCCAGGGTCTGCCCAACTGAGGCAAATCGGTTTTATTCTGATATGACCAATGCACGGTTTGATAGAACATTTCTCAATTTTGAACGTATGTCCTGCTTACCTTTCAGCCTCAGTCCTCAGTCCTCAGTCCTCAGCACTTTGGCTATACCTGCGGTTTCACCCCCCAAGATCCTGAGCACACACTCAGGTTAATTAGAATCAGGGATTAATCATGAGCCATCCGCAGTGGCAAAATGCGATGATTAAGTTATCTTTGCGGATGACTCAGCGTACTCTTGTATCAGTTCACAACAAATTCGATGGGTAAACAACGTGTTCTCTCTGGGATTCAGCCAACGGGCGAGTTGCATTTGGGTAATTATTTAGGAGCCATTCGCAACTGGGTTGAGATTCAGCAAGAGTATGACAGCTTCCTGTTTATGGCTGATCTCCATGCCATTACCGTTCCGCATGACCCGACTAAACTGGCAAAAAATACTTACAATGTCGCAGCGATGTATTTGGCATGTGGCATTGATTTGAATTGCGCTACGATTTTTGTCCAGTCTCACATTCCGGCTCACACTCAATTAGCATGGCTGTTTAACTGCATCACTCCGGTCAACTGGTTAGAGGATATGGTGCAGTTCAAAGAGAAAGCCATCAAGCAAGGCGAGAATGTCAGTGCTGGATTGTTGACCTATCCTGTGTTGCAGGCGGCGGACATTTTGCTCTATGAACCGGACAAGGTGCCCGTTGGCGAAGACCAGAAACAGCACCTGGAATTGACCCGTGATATCGCAGCCCGTTTGAACTACCAGTATGGAACGGAAGATGAACCTGTGTTAAAACTGCCAGAACCACTGATTCGGGCGGAGGGGGCGCGGGTCATGAGCCTAACGGATGGTACACGGAAGATGTCGAAGTCTGACCCCTCGGATCTTAGCCGCATTAATATGCTGGATACGCCAGAACAGATTCAACACAAAATTAAGCGGTGTAAAACAGATTCCGTACGGGGGCTGACCTTTGATGATCCAGAGCGACCGGAATGCAACAACTTGTTGACGCTGTACATGATCTTGTCAGACCAGACGAAAGCAGCAGTGGCAACTGAATGTCAGGACATGGGATGGGGACAGTTTAAGCCACTGTTTACGGAGACGGTGATCAGTGCGTTGAAGCCGATTCAAGACCGATATCACGAGATTATGGCTGAGCCTGGCTACTTGGAGTCGGTGTTGCGTGATGGACGAGACAAGGCAGAGGCGATCGCCAATCAAACTTTGGCAAGAGTAAAAGCTGTGTTAGGGTATTCTGTGCCGCTATAGCTTAGCTAGTCGTGCTACAGGATTTAGGGTTACTGCTCTACCAACAATTACGAAGCTGGGATCAACTGCTATTCTAATTTTGATCCCCGTGTTGATCTCACGCAGTCTAATTCCCTTTAATGGACGCTTTATAACTCAATGTCTAATTTGCAGGTTACGCCTTCTGACTCTCAATCATCTCTATCTCGCCTTCAAGTTGCCGCTCGGTCGGGTGAGTTTTTGATCACAGCGGAGGTCATGCCCCCTAAAGGGATCGATCCCACTCACATGATTGAAATGGCAAGCTTACTCAAAGACCGGGTTCATGCGGTCAACATTACTGATGGTAGCCGGGCGGTGTTGCGAATGTCGTCTCTGGTGTCATCCGTCCTGTTGCTGCAACGAGGCATTGAGCCAATTTGTCAGGTTGCCTGCCGCGATCGCAACAGTATTGCGCTACAGGCTGACCTGATGGGAGCGCAGGCGTTGGGTATTCGTAATGTGCTGGCTTTGACGGGCGATCCGGTGAAGGCTGGAGATCACCCAGAGGCAAGAGCCGTGTTTGAGCTAGAGTCAGTAAGACTGTTGAATCTCATTGACAAACTCAATCATGGGTCTGACTTCAATGGCAATGCCTTAACCGATGGCGCAACAGACATTTTTGCAGGAGCCGCGATCGACCCCCAATGCGGTAGTTGGTCAGGGTTACAGCGTCGCTTTGAGCGTAAGTTGGAAGCAGGGGCACAATTCTTTCAGAGTCAGTTGATTTCGGACTTCGATCGCCTCGAAAAGTTTATGGATCAAATGGCATCGGGATGCAATAAACCTATCCTGGCAGGCATCTTTTTATTGAAATCGGCTAAAAACGCTCAGTTTATCAATCGCAACGTTCCAGGTGTACAAATTCCCCAAACCATCATTGATCGACTGGCTCAGGCAGAAGACCCCCTCTATGAGGGGATGGTGATTGCCGCTGAACAGGTGCAACTGGCGCGCCAACTCTGCCAGGGGGTTCACATGATGGCCGTCAGACGAGAGGATTTGATTCCAAAGATTTTAGATTTAGCAGGCATTGCCCCTTTAAATCAGGTGTAAGCTGTCTATCATTTGGTGACAGGTTGGTGATACAGATCAAGGCTGAACTAAAGCCAGATCTGGTAAAGAGTAAAGGGTGGGCTAGGTCTGCTACACCGTTGCGATCGCGATTTTTGTATGCCAACTTACACAGGAATTTCAAGCGAAGCCTTTCGGCATCCGTTAGATTATCAGGCGGAGCAATCCCTTCGCAGTGTGCCGGGGTTTGACCTGCTTGCCCGCAAATTTGTCGAATTAGTCTATGAACGTCCTCGCTATGTCTATCTCATGGGCAATAGCATTGAGGTCGGTCCCCGTCAGTATGCATCACTCTATGGGATCTTTCGCGAGTGTTTGCGAGATTTAGACATCTATCCTGAACCGTCGCTATTTGTCTCCCAAACCCCGCTTGCCAATGCTTATGCGTTGGGACAGGAGCGACCCTGTGTTGTGCTCAATACGGGCTTGTTAGACCTGGCAGGGGAGGCAGAGTTGCGATCGGTTTTGGCACATGAGTTAGGACACATTAAATGTGGTCATACCACCCTCATTCAAATGGCGACCTGGGTGTTGAATCTGGCGTTTTCACTCACCAGTGCCACCTTTGGCATCAGTAGTCTGGTCAGCACAGGAATATTACTCGCGTTTTATGAGTGGTTGCGAAAAGCAGAGCTATCTGCCGATCGCGCCGCACTCTTGGTGATGGATGACCTGAATCCGGTGTTGCGGGGTATGATGCAACTGGCAGGCGGCAGCAATCGCTATGCCCATGAGTTGAGTTTGGAGGAATTCATTCAACAGTCGGAGCGATATCAGGCGTTAGACCAGGATAGTCTGAATCAGGTTTACAAGTTTTTGCTGTATAACAATCTGGCTCAGGGTGTGTTTTTGACCCATCCGTTTACGGTTGAGCGAGTCCATTACTTGCGGGAATGGTCGCTTTCTAATGAGTATCATCAAATCCGGATGGGTAACTATGCTCGTACCACCTCAGGAGCGGTTGATGTCGATTCTACTGCGACGTCACCCCCGGACACTGAGGAAGCCAGTCGTTTAAGGCGTGAGCTTGAGGAGCTTCAAGCAGAGATTGACCGAATTCGGCGATCGCGCCATCAGGACTAGAGCCTTGTCAATTGTTGATTGTCAAGGCTGAATTGCCGACTGACGGTTCACAATTGACCCTTGATCCACGATTTGACAGGGCGTCGCCTGCAATTGCTGTGCTAACGCATCTCTCAATATGTCAAATCCTCCGTGTGCCTAATAGAATGCCCCTACGACTTTTATGATTTCATCCCTATAACGATCGACCATTGACCACGCACTATCAGCCCATTACTCACATCACTTCTATCAATGCAGGACTCATCACCGCTATCAGCATCTACTAAACCCAAGCCCTGGGGGTTGTGGGCAACATTAGGGTTTTCATTGGTGGTTCTTGGTGTGTTTCTCGTCACTCAAACGTTAGTTTTTCTGGCGTTTCTAAGTTTCAAGATTTCTCAAGAACCTGCCCTTAGCCCTGACATGGTAGCCGGAGGCTTGCAAAACAACGGTTTTGTTTTGGCGATCGCCACCCTCATCTCTGCCCCTATTTGCATTGCGGTCATTGTCGGTATTATCAAATTGCGCAAACGTCCAACGATTTACGAATATTTAGGGCTAAAGCGACCGAGCAAACGACAACTGGCAGAATGGTGTTTAATCGCCATTCTGTGTATTGTGGCACTCGATTTATTGAAATCCTTTGTAGACGTTCCTGTGATTCCTCCATTCGTGATGGAGGCCTATGAAACTGCCTACTTCTTACCGTTGTTTTACTTTGCCATTATTGTGATGGCTCCTCTGTTTGAAGAGGTTTTCTTTAGAGGGTTTCTGTTTCAAGGCTTACGCCATTCATCCCTCAAAGTAGGAGGGGCGATCGTCCTGCCATCTGCTTTTTGGGCAATGATTCATGTGCAATATGACTGGCTAGACATTGGCATTATTTTTATTCTGGGGTTGCTTTTGGGATATGCCCGCTATCGCACCACATCACTCTATGTGCCCCTTGCCATGCACGCCCTAAACAATCTGCTGGCGTTGTTGCAGGTTGCCTGGATTGTGCATTTTTCCTAAAGCCCGAATGCAGGTTAGACGTTAAAGCGGAAGAGCATCACATCCCCTTCTGCCACAATGTAGTCCTTGCCCTCACTGCGAACCAGTCCCTTTTCCTTCGCTGCCGTCATTGAGCCTGTTGCTACCAAATCTTCGTAGGCAACAGTTTCAGCCCGAATAAAGCCCCGTTCAAAGTCAGAGTGAATGACGCCTGCTGCTTGCGGTGCAGACATACCTGCATGAATCGTCCAGGCGCGGGTCTCTTTGGGTCCGGTCGTGAAGTAGGTTCGTAGCCCTAACAGGTTATAGGTCGCTCGAATCAGGGACTTTAATCCTCCCTCTTGAACCCCAAGAGACTCCAAAAATTCGGCGCGTTCATCTTCGGGTAACTCAATCAACTCGGACTCCACTTGAGCCGACACCACTACGACCTGTGCTCCTTCCTGAGCGGCGATCGCCCTGACATTTTCAACCCAGGCGTTACCTGTTGCCAGATCATCTTCAGAAACGTTGGCAGCATAGATCACCGGTTTGCGCGTCAACAATCCCAACGGTTTCACCAGGGCTTCCTCTTCTTCATTGAGGTCAACCAGACGGGCAGACTTGCCCTGATTAAGCACCTCCAACAATCGCTCCAGGGCTGCGACTTCAACTTGAGACTCTTTGCTGGTGCGTGCCTGTTTGCGTGCCCGTTCAATGCGTCGTTCAATTTGTGCCAGATCCGATAGTGCCAGTTCCAGGTCGATCACTTCAATATCGCGAACAGGATCAACTGACCCAGCAACGTGAATGATGTCGTCGTTTTCAAAACAGCGCACAACATGGACGATCGCATCGACTTCTCGAATATTGGCGAGAAACTGGTTGCCTAACCCTTCACCCTGGCTCGCGCCTTTAACCAAGCCTGCAATATCGACAAACTCGACCCGCGCCGGAATAATCTCTGCGGAGCTAGAAATTTTTGCCAGTACATTTAGCCGTTCATCGGGTACGGCAACAACTCCGGTGTTGGGTTCGATCGTACAGAACGGAAAATTTGCGGCTTGTGCTTTTGCGTTTGCCACAACGGCATTAAACAACGTAGATTTGCCCACATTGGGCAGTCCAACAATCCCGGCTCGTAACATCTTGAGAAAAAAGGAAGAGTCAATATTTCACCCTCCCAGTTTGACAGGTTTTTTGTCGAATCGGGTAAAGGTCTGAGAACTTATTGTGAGCAACAGCAGAAAGTCCCAGGTGAACAAGGGTTTTGCTGCAAAGCCCCTGCACCAAACGGTGGTGTTCCAAACCTGTTGATAACCTCTGTAAGACCCCCTGTAGTCCCCCTTGGTAAGGGGGACGGCGACAGCCGGGGGTTAGTAGCAACAGATCTGAAACACTACCCACCAAACTATCAAATCTAACCACCACCGATTGGTGATATGCCTTGTGGGGGTTTGACCTGTGCTTGAATAGTTGTTGAATGAGGGTATCCGTCTTGAAGTGTGATACTTCGTCCAACGCTTGTGTTGTCTCAAGTCGCGGTTGTGATCAAGCGATCGCCATCTCAGTCAAGGGCAGCAGAGGTGTAGCAGTTGCACCCCTGAACTCCGTCCTAACCCTGGCGACTACGGCTCTAACACTCGTCTTGGCGATCGCCCTTCTACACCCTGTTTTGGATCTCCTGCTTTGCACTTAAGTCCTGTTTTGCACTTAACATCGTATGAGTAATCAAATTTCATCCCAAGCGAGTAAAGTTTGGAATATTGTCTCTGATCCAGCCACAGCCGACGTTTACAAACGCACAGGCAGCGTAACGTGGACGATTTTGAGAGAGACTGGCATCCTTTTATGGCTGATTATTTGTTTGGTGTTGGTTGCGTTTGATTGGTTCTGGACAAACTCCATCTGGGCAGGGCAGCGCACTCGCGCCTGGGTCAATGACTTGACCTCCACAGGCAGCGATCGCCTCCCCTCTGAAGCGGGCAAAGCAATTTTGACCGTCAGCAAGACTGGTTTTGCCTCAGCGATCGCCCAGGCACGCGAGCAACTTGGCTTACCTGAAAAGAAAACCCCGGTCTTAGATGAACCTGTTGTCACGTCTCCTAAGCCTCAACTCAGCGCAACCCCAACCGCTAGCGGTCCGGCAGCACCCACTACTCCAGTTGAACCAGTCAAACCCAGCATCCCCACGGATGTCGAACAGTTAACACCCAGTGTTCGGGCTGAGGTAACGCCAGCAACTACCCCCGAAGAAACGCAGGACGACCTGCTGTAAAAGAAGAAAGTAGGAAAAAAGAAGAAAGAATCGTTCTGTTTTCTCTCTTCTTTTTTCCTCTTCCTTCATGCTTCTGTCTTAATTAGGGGGTGTTTGCGCAGGATAGGCAGTGATATTGAGAATGGGGTCTTGGGCGATCGCTTCCAGATTAACTGAATCCAACAAACTGACCCAGTCGGCTGAGATCGTGGTGTCGTTTTGATTCTCTAACCGCAACTGAGCTAGAGTCGCCAACGTATCCTGCCAGATACCAGAACGAGCATAGAGTAAAGGACGATTGCGAATGCTAGTAAGCGCAATCTGACGACTCAATGCAGCGTTTAACGACTCTCGCTGCACCCACCCTTCAACCAGGACATCGCCTGAGCGATCAACCGCATCGCACTGCAAGCGCAAAGACCAGTGATAGGTTTTGCCAACTTCTAGTTCGGGGGCTTCAGTGGGTAAGGTGATACCGATGACTCCAGCTTGTGGCGATGGAGAAAACTGAGTATAGTAAAGCGTTTGGCGGTCAGCCTCAGACTCTGCACCGTCCGTTAAGGTAAACTCGGCTCCCAAAGCGCGATTCTGAGGGATGTGGACAAAAAAGGTGGGACGAGCAGAAACCGTAGATTCGACCTCGATCAGTCCTTGTTCCTCAACACGAGGATTCACTCTGGGCACCAGGGCCGTCATGGTCACGGGTCTACCATCTACACTACAGGAGCCACGTGAGATGCCGGGGGTTCTGGCGCGAGAGGGTCTAACACTGCGGACTCGAAACCCTAGCCGTCCGGCAGCCTGGATTTCTCCCTGCTTGGTAGATGCAGAAGTGGCAGATTGATTGGCGTTGGCGATCGCTGGTAGAGCGTCATACCCCAACAGCCCTAACGTCATAACCGTAGACAGCGCAGCCGAAACGAAAGGAACTCTAATTCTCATAATGCAAGTTAGGGATTAGCGAATCTAGCCTGATTAATACATCCCTGTGAAGAAGGCCAATTACTGAAAAAGTTGGCTCTTCACACCCCGGTTAATACTACAACTTTCTGATGAGAACCGGATGCTACAGCAAAAAGCATTCATCGAAAAAACACAGAGCGACTAACAAACTCACTCTGTGTCTCTGTTGTATCATGTTTAACCCGGAATCCGTAAGAACGTATTGCGTATCAGGCAACACATCCTCACCCCAAATCGGTTTGGGTTAGAGCTTCACAGGAGTGCTCGCCAAAATCGGTTGATAGGCGGAGCTACCCGGAGCATACATCTGGGCTACATAGTCTGCCACCATGCGATCGGTGTTAAACAACGGCGCGTTAGTACGAATTGAGGCCTTCATTTTCTCAACCCAACCATGGGGAATGCCCTGTTCATCGCGATCGTAGTAAAGCGGCACAATTTCCTCTTCGAGCAAGCGATACAGCGACTCCGAATCAATCCGATCTTGAACCTCTTGATCGCTGGTATTGGCATCCTCTCCGATCGCCCAACCGTTGATACCCTTACCGTTAGCATCGGCTTGATAGCCTTCGCACCACCAACCATCCAGCACGCTGCAATTGAGCCCGCCATTAAAGCAGACCTTTTGACCACTCGTGCCAGACGCTTCCAGTGGGCGACGAGGATTGTTGAGCCAGACATCAACCCCTTGAATCAGCTTTTGCGCCGTGAAGATGTCATAGTCTTCGATAAAGGCGACGCGATCGCGAATCACGGGATGCTTGCACCACTCCATCAACCGTTGAATGATGCGCTTGCCCTCTTCGTCAGCAGGGTGCGCCTTGCCCGAAAAGATAATTTGCACAGGGCGATCGCTACTGCCAAAGAATTGCAACGCTCTGTCAAGATTTCTCAAGATCAGGTCACCTCGCTTATAGGGGCTAAAGCGACGGGCAAAGCCGATAGTGAGGATATTGGGGTCAAGCAATTGGTCAACCAGTTGCACCTGATGACCCTCTTCACCGCGATCCATTCGGGATTGTTTGATCTTGAGCCGGGTGTGGGCAATCAACCGTTCCTTCAAAATTTGGTGACGATGCCACAATTCTGCATTGGGAACAGCGTTAACTCTTGCCCAAACCTGGGGATCAGCCACCCGAGTTGCCCAATCTTCACCCAAATACTGGGCATACAAATCAGCTAACAGCGGAGCCGTCCAGGTGCGAGCGTGAACTCCATTGGTGATGTGCCCAATGGGGACCTTGTCTTCACTGCGATCGGGATACAGCACATTCCACATTTTGCGCGATACGTGTCCGTGCAGTTCGCTGACCCCGTTAGCCGCACGAGTCAGACGCAGAGCTAATACCGTCATGCCAAAAGGTTCCCAGGGATCGCCCAGACGACGTGCTCCTAACGCCAGAAACTGATCGCGAGACAGCCCCAAATCACCCCAATAGTGGGCAAAGAAGGAGTCCATCAAGTCGGACGAAAATACATCGTGTCCAGCAGGAACCGGAGTATGGGTTGTGAAGATGGAGCGATCGCGCACCGATGCTTCAATGTCATAGAAGGACTTGCCCGTACGTTGGATTTCAGCGCGAGCCACTTCAAGCAGACAGAAAGCCGCGTGTCCTTCGTTCAAGTGATAAACCGAAGGTTCGATCCCCAATGCCTGCAATGCCCGCACTCCACCAATGCCCAACAGCACTTCCTGCGCAATTCGAGTTTCTTGATTGCCGCCGTAGAGATGTCCAGTCAGCCAGCGATCGATAGGGTCATTGTCGTGGCGATCGCTGTCCAGCAAATACAGGTCAACCCGACCCACACGCACTCGCCAGATCTGCGCGTTCACCAGGCGTTGACGAATTTGAACTTGAATGGTGATCGGCTCTCCAGCTTGATCCCGCATGAGTTCCAGAGGCATCCGCTCAAACTGGTTATCGACGTAATAGTCTTCCTGCCATCCGTGACGGTTGAGCCGTTGCCGAAAATAACCCTGACGATACAACAAGCCAATCCCAATTAATGGAACACCCAGATCAGACGCAGACTTGAGGTGATCCCCAGCGAGAATGCCCAAACCACCGGAATAGATGGGCAGCGATTCATGCAAGCCAAACTCAGCACAAAAGTAAGCCACTGGATTGGTCTTTGAGATCTGGGGAGCGATTCGACTTGCCCAGGTGTCTCCCGATTGCAAATAGTGATCAAACGCTTGAGCAAGGGAACTGACCTGCTTAATATAGGCTGGATCTTCTGCCATTTGTGTCAGCCGATCAAAGGAAACCGCGTTGAGCAGGGCAACGGGATTGTGCCCACAGCGATGCCACTCATCGGGGTTGATCGTTTGAAACAGAGAAATACGGTCGTTTGTCCAACTCCACCAATAGTTGTATGCCAGATCTGCCAATCGCTTTAAAGGGATCGGCAACCGAGCACGCAGTGTTTCAACTGGTGAATACAGTTCGTTCGTCATATTGTTAAATGCTCTCAATCTTGACTTAGGCGTTGCAAGATGCCAGTTCTGACTCGTTTACAGGCTGTCCTTTGCAGCCTTCAGGCTCTCTTACCAGGCTTTTTCAAAACCATAAACCGCCTGGATCTACAGTAAACGGTTTAACCAATAAACCCGGTTTATTTAACCTAGATTCATAAATTGCAATCACTATTGAGCTTTAGTGGCAATTAAAAACATAGTCAACACTTTGTGGAACTGCTTAACACTAGAGAGTTTGCAACATTGGTGAACCCTGTTGCGTCACACAATCTAACTCTTAAATTAACGATTTTTCTACCTCTAGATATTTCTTAAGACAGAAGAACCTTTGGACGATGACTCGCTATCTTGCTTTTGAATGATGCAGTCTCACCAAAAATTTCCATGAAAACACGCTCTAGCTTTTGTGCAATTGCCCCTTTCGTTCAATCTCTACAAAACTCCACTCAAATCATGTTTGATATCAAATCCGATTGGAAGAAAAACGCTTTATTATTCAGTGCTGTATTAACTCTGGGGCTATGGGTGTCACCTGCCAAGGCAGATCAAGTCACAGCAGAAACCAATTCTGCAACCACTCCTGCCCCTGAGCTATCTCAGAGCGAAACAATCGAAACAACTGAGACGTCTGAGATGGTGTTGACTGCTCCAAGCACCCCCGAAGTAGCTACACCCGAAGTAGCCACAACAGAAGATACAGCGATCCCCGCTGCTGAGCCTGCCCCCATGGAAACGATCGACAGCGTTTCGAGCACTGATCTGACTACCGAAAGTGCACCTGAAGGCACACTTGAGAGCACAACTATTCCAGGCGGTGAAACCCCCTCTGGTGACCTGGCTCAGAGCCCCACCGATCCCGACACCTCTGATGTTGATCCCGGTCGTACCACGCGCTCTGGCTCCAGCTACATTGCTGTAGGCGGCAATATTGGGATTGGTGATGAAGATACTGGAGTCGGTGAGAGCAGCTTTGCAATCCTCAGCAAAGTTGGTTTAACCAGCAATATTTCGGCTAGACCCGCTGTTTTATTTTCGGATGACGTCACGATTTTAGTGCCCCTAACCCTGGATTTCGCGTTTGGGGATACGGAACCCTCCGAAGAGGTTTCTGATGATCTGAATCTCAGCTTAAATCCCTACATTGGTGCTGGAGTTGCTATTTCAACCGGAGGCGATGGCTCGGTTGATTTCCTGGCGACAGGTGGCTTGGATATTCCAATTACTTCTCGTTTTACGGGAACCGCCGCTTTAAATGCGGTCTTCTTCGATGATATTGCTCTGGGGATCACCCTCGGTATCGGTTACAACTTCTAAACTTTCGCTCACTCCTCGAATTGAGGGGATTGCGAATGAATTCGCGACCAGAGACTAAGCCCGCATCAGCGGACTCTGGAAGATGGGGGTTTTGATGAACTGACATAGGTCGGTTGTGCTGCTATAGCGCAGTTTTAACTACCAAATCCTGATCCCGAATTCACGTTACGTATAGCCGTAGCCACATTTGACGGGGCGGAGGCGAGTCAGGAAGCTTTCCCAACATCAGGGCTTGAGCCACTGCCTTTGGCTTAAGTTTTCTGACCAAAGCTATAACTCCCTCTCCTTAAATCCCTGGAGTTTTTAGAACTCTGGGAATCTTTTTATGGTGCAAGCGATCGCCTTTCCTTTTTCTTAGTGTCTTCTTAATCAGATGTTTGACTGAGATGAGATCTTTGCCCGGTAGGGTTAATTCTGTAGGGTTTTTGTGTGAGTGAGAAAAATGAACGTCACAGCTTTACAACGGGTTAATCTGAGCCAATATTTGAAGAAATGGGGTTCTCAAGTACTGGGAGCGATCGCTTTAACGAGTCTATCGGGTGTTTTTGGAATCAGTGCTGCTCTAGCGCAAACGCCCACTATTCGCGGTGAGGTCGTGTTTACGTTAGGTGATTTGGGCGGTGCTGAGATGCTAGATGTAAGCGATGACGGTCGCTATGTTGTCGCGGTGGGTGGCGAAACTTTGACCCTGGTCGCAGTCGAAGCACGGGCGTTGCGAGTCGTGGGCACCTGGACAATCACCCCTGACTATTTGCCGACTGGAGCAACAGCAGCTGAGTTTACAGGCGTATCTATCAGCCCGGATGGCAGCTTTGCGCTGGTTGGGGTTAAGGATAATACGGATGCCAATTTGGAGGCATTTAACGAAGTTCCCGGTAAGGTGATTGCCGTCTCGTTACCCAATCTCACCGTTTTAGGGCAAGTGACTGTCGGACGAGGACCTGACTCTGTGGCGATCGCTCCCAATGGACAATTTGCGGCGGTTGCCAATGAGGATGAAGAAAACGAAGAAGACCTGACTAACATGAGCAACCGGGCAGGCAGCATTTCCATCATCGATCTGCGGAATGGCCCCGCTCAGATGACACAGGTCATTGTGCCGATTCCCCGAATCAACGTTCCGTACTTTGCGCATGATCCCCAACCGGAAACCGTGCGAATTGCGCCCGATAACTCGTTTATTTTGGCGACGTTGCAAGAAAATAATGCGATCGCCCGAATTGACGTTCCTGCCACTCTGCCTTCCACGTTGCGAGCTAACACTTTCAGAGTGCGTAACTTTAATGCCGGAGTTCGCACAGGCATGGGCTTAACTCAGGGTGACGCGGGTGAGGAGAATTGCCTTTCTAGTGCCTACAACACCGCTCAACGACAGCAATTCATCTCGGCGCGTGAACCGGATGGAGTTGCCATTACCCCCGATGGACGCTACTTTGTGACCGCAAACGAAGACAACCTCACCAATGAGAACGACCAGAGCCACAATGGAACTGCCCTCAGCCCTCACGGTGCTCGCAGCATCAGCGTGTTTGATGCCCAATCTGGACGGTTGCTGAGCGATAGCGGCAACACCATTGAAAATGCAGTGATTGCAGCGCGATTGCCTCAACGCTGCGACAGCAAAGGACCAGAGCCAGAGGTCGTGAGTGTAGGGGTGGTGAATGGTCGCACCCTTGCCTTTGTTGCCCTGGAGCGAGCAGATGCGGTCACGATTCACGACATCACAGATCCCCGTAGCATTCGCTTGCTAGATACGGTGATTTTGAATCCGGAAGTCGTGGGAACTGATGCCGAAGCGGGATTGGAGCCAGAGGGAGTAGAGTTCATTCGTCAGACCAATCAGATTGTGACGTCTAACCCTGAAGGTAGCTCGTTGTCGTTGATTAACCTGACAACTCCTTAAAAACCGCTAGATCTCCGACTTCTTGAAGAAGTCGGAGATCTGACTGCACGGGATTTTATTGCAAATAGATTTGGCTCAGGATCACCCGCAAGCGATCGTAATCATCTTTCAGCAACAGACTCAGCGATCGCCCTGCTTGGACTAACCAGGCGCGATCGCCTTTGCGGAGCTGATAAATTTCTCGAATCGTGGCAGCAACCAAACTATCAACGGGGGCACCCGCGACATCTAGCAGGGTTCGCAAGAAGTCAAAGCTGTTGCTGAAGTGAATAATTTCTTCGGGTTCGCAATAGTAAACGGCTTGATGCACTTGCGGAGGACGAGGTGGCAAATGTTGATAGACCGTAGGAACCCCGTCAGTCGCACTAAAACGAGGTTGGAAGCCAGCGATCGCGGCTCGAAACTCAGTCTTTAACATGGCGAAAATCTGCGGTTGCTGTTCCCGCAGATCTTGTAGAGATAAGCCCAGTGCTCTGGCACGGTGAACTGAATCGATGGGCGTCGTGGTGGCATGATAGACCACCGCATAGATCTGGTTCCCCGACTCCTCATCCTGTGACTTGACCCAACTGCCAAACGGAGGCATCACCGCAAAATTTAAGTCTTCGGGTTCTAAACATTGCGCCAAAAACTCAGTCGTTGACGTTTCAACCACTTCGGCAATGTGACCGGGGTGACGAGGTTGGGCAGCAAATTGGGCAAGCGGAAGGCGCATTATTTCTTCTGACGACCGGCTGTTGCGTCTACAAGTTCAATTTCTGACAACCGAAAGGTGATGAGTTTGTCCCAGTTTCCCCCTTCAAACAGCACTGCTGCCTTACCATCGGCAACTCGCTGCACTAACCCTTGAAAGCCATAGAAGGTGTCATCAACGTTGGTGACGCGAACGGCTGAACCTGGCAGAATCAACATACCTTGGAATGCAATAAACGTGGGTTATCACTCTACAGCTTAATGTATTTTGGCGATCGCGAATGTCCAACCAGTAGAAGTTGCTATACAAAGTTCATCGGCAGACGATAGAGAAGGGAATAGGGAGAGGCGCGATTAATCGCGTCTGTCAGGGGAATCGGGAATGGGGAGTGGGGAATAGGGAATCGGGAGAGGTGCGATTAATCACGTCTGTCAGGGGAATCGGGAATGGGGAGTGGGGAGTAGGGAATGGGGAATAGGGAGTGGCGCGATTAATCGCGTCTGTCAGGGGAATCAGGAATGGGGAATGGGGAGTGGGGAGTAGGGAATAGGGAATAGGGAGAGGCGCGATTAATCGCGTCTGTCAGGGGAATCGGGAATGGGGAATCGGGAATGGGGAGTAGGGAATAGGGAATAGGGAGAGGCGCGATTAATCGCGTCTGTCAGGGGAATCGGGAATGGGGAGTAGGGAATGGGGAGTGGGGAATAGGGAGAGGTGCGATTAATCGCGTCTGTAAGGGGATCGGGAATCGAGAGAAGTTCTCTTCCTTAAAATTTCAGGCGATGGCGGAAGTTATACACCGATTCCACCAATCCCAGAGCAATGAATTTTGTGAGCAACGCCGATCGCCCATAGCTAAGCCAGGGCAAGGGAATTCCGGTTACGGGAGCCAGTCCAATGGTCATACCGACGTTGACCAAGACCTGAAAGACGATCATCGACAAAACCCCGATCGCCAGGAGTGAGCCAAAGTTGTCTTTCGAGTTTTGAGCGATGATCACCAACCGCAAACAAATTAGCCAGAACAGGAGTAAAACACCCACCGCACCGACAAATCCCAACTCTTCACCGATCGCTGTAAAGATGAAGTCGGTGTGCTGCTCTGGAATGAAGTTGAGTTGAGTTTGGGTGCCTTGATATAGGCCTCGTCCGAGCAAACCGCCATTTCCGATCGCAATGCTGGACTGGATCAAGTGGTAGCCCCCACCCAACGGGTCTTGATTGGGGTCAAGGAACAGCGTTAAGCGATCCTTCTGGTAGTCCTTGAGCAAGCCCCAGAGCACATGCCCCAATCCCCCTGAGATCAGGTTGACCGTGAGTGCGCCAAACGTGCCATACCACCGCCAGGGGAGCGATCGCCACCCAATTACGACAATCAACCCCGCCCAGGCAAACCAACCCGGCAGATAAACGTTAAACACGATGGCAGATACCAACGGCGATATCAGCAAAATCAACCAACCCGGATTAGCGTTCGCCCAATACAGCATTCCTAATGTGATCGCGCCAAACACCAGCGAGGTTCCTAAATCTGGCTGCATGAGAATCAGAATCCACGGCACTGCCACGATCGCCAGGGTTTTAATCACCGCAGGAATCGTAGCTGCCGTTCGTTCTTCTAAAACGCCCGCCAGCACAACGATCATGCCAACTTTGGCAAACTCTGACGGTTGCAAGTGAAAGCCCGCAACGCTAATCCAGCTTTGGGCACCGTTAGCGGTTGTCCCAATAAAAATAACGATCAGCAATGTGATGTTGGTGATGGCGTAGATAATCCACTTCCACTGAATCAGAGTTTCATACCGCCAGCGTGCCAACAGCAATGCTGCAACCAGCCCAATGCCACCTGTAGCCAGATGTTGCCACCAGTAGTTGACCAAGCCCTGATTAAGCTCTGTGCTGCGGATTGCAATTCCTCCTAACACCGTCAGGGCAACGGGCAGAATAAATAATACCCAGTCAACTTCTTTCCAGGGTTCAACAAGAGACTTCCAGCTAAACCGACTTAAGGATCTTTGCAGCATGAGAAATGGTCACCAGTCAATGGTCAATGGTCGATGGTCAGTGGTCAATGGTCGATGGTCAGTAGTCGATGGTCGATGGTCAGTGGTCAATGGTCAATGGTCAGTGGTCAATGGTTAGTAGCGCGATGGACAGAGCAGTACAGTTCTCCGGTCTCTCATGGGCATCCTCAAAGGGGTCTAGTGGACAACACAGAAACCGGGGATCTGGAAAAATCGCCGAATACTACACCCTGAGCATTCGATGAGTGATATTAGCTCAAAGCTGCAACAGAAACACGAGCCGCGATTTGTTGAGCGATCGCCATCAGTGCTTTAGCTGAAGCTGACTCTGGGTTATCGATGACGATAGGGATGCCGCGATCGCCTCCCTGCCGCACTGGAATCTCCAACGGCACACAGCCCAATAACGGCAGACCCAACTCGGTCGAGGTCTTTTCACCCCCACCAGAGCCAAAAATGTCGTACTGCTTATCGGGCATATCCGGTGGCACAAAATAGCTCATGTTCTCCACAATTCCCAGAATCGGCACTTGCATCTGTTGAAACATACGCAAGCCGCGACGCGCGTCCAGGAGAGAAACGGTTTGAGGTGTGGTGACGATTACCGCACCTGCCATCGGCACTGCCTGAGCCAGCGTCAGTTGAGCATCGCCTGTGCCAGGAGGCATATCTACGATCAGGTAATCCAAATCGCCCCAGGTGACTTGATAGAGGAACTGGCGAATAATGCCATTCAGCATGGGACCGCGCCAGATCACAGGTTGGTCGGGGTCAATCAAAAATCCCATTGACACCAGCTTGACCCCATAGTTAAAGGCAGGTTCTAAGACTTCTCCGTGTGCCCCTTGTTGCACAGAAACTTTGGCATTGTCTAAGCCCAACATTGTGGGGGTGTTGGGACCATAAATATCAGCATCAATTAGCCCTACCTTGGCTCCCATTTGCGCTAGCGCAACTGCCACGTTTACAGAAACGGTGCTCTTTCCGACACCGCCTTTGCCACTGGAGATCGCCAGAATATTCTTCACACCCGCAATCCCTGTGCGGTCAGGCAGCGATCGCTGTTGGGGAGTTTCGGCGGTTACTTCCACTTCGACCGACTCAACCCCAGCGAGGGTCTTAATCGCTCGTTCACAATCTTCAACAATAAACTGTCGCAATGGACAGGCAGGAGTAGTCAATACGAGGGTAAAGCTGACATTGCCATCCTGAATCTTGACGTTGCGAATCATGTTCAACTCCACAAGGCTCTTGCGGAGTTCGGGGTCCTGCACCGGGCGCAACACCTCTAATACAGCACTGGCATCCAGCGTTTTTGTCACCATAACTTAGCCCTAGACAAGTAACAGGGTCATTCGTTATTCATTCTAAAGTAACAACTTGCAACACCGAGTAAAGAAGAGTAAGGATAAAGGCTGAAGGATGAAGGATAAAGGCTGAAGGATGAGACACCAGGATTAAAATGGACTCTTTCACTTTTATCCTTTAGCCTTTATCGTTTATCCTTCCCCATCACCCCCCCCACTGATGCCCGATCGCCACGACTAGCAAAACTCCCAACAAATCCTGGTTGGGTTTTGGCAATTTACGATCGATTGTCAGTAAGGTTTGCACTTCTTGTTCGGCGGCATGGGCTAACTCAGCGGCAACCCGTGCAGCGTAGGGGCGGATGAGTGACCAGATCAGGGGTGATAACCAACCCCGCAACGTCACTGAATAGGACACGCGAGTGCCACACAATGTAGACTCAACTCGATATGTGACCCGTTCTTCGATACCAGGAAGGGCTAAAATCCTGACACTGAGTAATTCTTTAGGCAACACTTTCTCAACAAAAATCCGAATTGTGATCGGAAATAGGCGTGACACCGCTTGATAAATCAACCCCGGTTTTGGTATCAACCCTTTAGGAACATTGGTACTCACCAAAAGGGGATGCCAGGACACATCTGCCAGGTTCATCACTTTTCGCCAAAGCACATCAACCGAGGCAGAGCTGACCGCCTGAAAGGTTTCAGCCAGGGGAGGGAGCTGAATTAAATTGCGGTGGGACAATCTAAACCAAAAGCCCAACATTAACTTTTTTCTCCATCACCGTTTCTACTCAATCCATCGCCAAAGCACACTCCATTGCTCTAGCTACCTCCCGCTAATGATCCGTGTGCTCAAGTCCTTCATTGTAATCCAACCCACTGAGTAAAGAGAGTCTACCTTTTGATAGTGTTGCGAAATAAAAATATAGTTTGAAGTTCCAATTCCACAAGATTGCAACGGATTGTTAATGCCCGATCGCTCAGTTGTTTCAACTTTTTTACATTTGCTGAGTGAATGACTTCTAGGGTTCAATTCACGTTACTCTAGGATTCGTATTTAATCGCAATCATCTTTGTCTCTTCATTTGGCGATCGCTGAAGATAAAACTATGGTGAATATTTCAACTGTTTCTACCTCTAACTATTTGCCCCCCTCTGATTCGCGGCAACGGGTCAGCGAATTCATGAAATCTATCCAGGACAAAATTTGCCAGGGATTGGAGCAAGTAGATGGGGGCGGTGTCTTTCGGGAAGACAGTTGGGAGCGTCCTGAAGGGGGCGGTGGTCGTTCACGAGTGATGCGTGACGGCAATGTGTTTGAGCAAGGTGGCGTCAACTTCTCAGAAGTGTGGGGCAAAGATTTGCCTCCCTCGATTTTGGTGCAACGCCCCGAAGCCGCAGGGCACGGGTTCTACGCTACAGGCACTTCGATGGTGCTGCATCCCCGCAACCCCTACATCCCCACGGTTCACCTGAACTATCGCTATTTTGAAGCGGGTCCTGTGTGGTGGTTTGGTGGCGGTATCGACTTGACCCCTTACTACCCCTTTGCGGAAGACGTAGTCCATTTTCACCAAACGTTGAAACAGGCGTGCGATCGCCACCATTCTGAGTACTACCCCACCTTCAAACTGTGGTGTGATGAGTACTTTTATCTCAAGCATCGGCAAGAACCCCGTGGCGTCGGTGGCATTTTCTTTGATTACCAGGATCATCGCAGCAAGCTTTATCACGGTCCTTCGACTACTGGAGAAGCGGCTCAACACAGCGATCGCGTTGGGGAAGTGCCACCCCGCAACTGGGAACAGATCTTTGCCTTTGTGCAAGAGTGCGGCAATGCCTTCCTGCCTGCCTACACTCCCATTGTTGAACGCCGCAAAAACCTGGAATATGGCGATCGCCAGCGTGACTTCCAACTCTACCGTCGCGGTCGCTATGTTGAGTTCAACCTGGTGTACGACCGGGGCACGATCTTCGGCTTACAGACCAACGGGCGTACAGAATCGATCTTGATGTCCCTGCCTCCAATGGTGCGGTGGGAATATTGCTATCAGCCTGAACCCAACACTCCCGAAGCAGAACTCTATGAAGTCTTTCTCAAGCCTCAGGATTGGGTGAATTGGAACGCATAGATTTGAGTGCCTGACAAATCTTTTATGCTCGGCGATTGAAATCGCAGCGATAGGAGCAAGACTCGTCGATGCGGGTTATAGGGCGACCATGAAGAGAGACTCCTATAGCCGTAGTTACATCGGATGTGGCTACGGCTATACCAATTTAATTTTTGAGAGCTTCACATCCTGACCCCTCCCCTTGGCAAGGCTACCGTATACACACAAGTCCTCTCTGCCCCCTAAATCCCCCAATTCTGGGGGACTTTGAACCCTCGTCAAACCGCTTGACCCGACCAGGAGCACCCGGACTTGGAACCGATGCGAAGCGCGTCCCTGGGTTAACTCAAACACCTTCTGCTAGGGGGTTTGGGGGAGGCAGTGGCGTCCCCCAATGGGGGTTTGGGGGAAACTCCCCCAATGCCTGGTTCTCCAATTATTTGGAAAAGAGCAGAGATCTGTATACACTGTAGCCTTGGCAAGAGGAGGTGCCGCAGGACGTTCGGCGAAGTTCAGTCGAGCCGCGGTGGGTGTGATTTGCAGCAGCCATTTCCAGAACTGGTATAAGTCCTATTCTTCTAATCCTCATCCCCAGATTCTTCAAGAGTCTGGGGATTTTTAATAAGGCGATAAACTCTTTTGCAACGTTTTTGCAATGGTGCGAGTCACACCAGTTCTCATGGGACGAATGGGGTAAGGGGAAATCAAAGTTTCAGACTTCAAGTGTGTCAGTTCTATCTCACATGAACCGTGTGAAATGCAGGTTATAAATCATAACTTTGGTCAGAAAGCCTCAGGCAAAGGCAATGGCTCAAACCCGGATGCCGGAAAAGCTTCCTGACTCGCCTCCCCCATCGAATGTGGCTACGGCTATAACTTCAAAAAAGTTCATTTTGATTACCATTAGCATTAATAAAAGCTCAAAAATTTAATCTTTAAAGCATTTTTTGAGTTTTATCGTTGCAAAACAAAAATATTCTTAAAACAACCATTCTTCTGTGGTAAAAGCCTGAAGTTTCCATGGGTACTCTAATAGGAAAACCAACTATATAGACACCCTAATTTTTCTGCCATTTTCCCTAGTCATATAGCAACCGACACCCCATCGAATGTGGCTACGACCATATCAACTGTAATGCTCGTCAACATTGCTGTGGAGATCTAAACATCAGGCTTTGGCAAACGCTCTAAGAGATGAAAGTAGGAATGAGACTACAGCATGACCACCCATCTAATTTCCCCTGGATGCAGTATTTCAAGACGTTTCGTCTGCGGTCTTGGATACCAATCTTATTAGGAATGCTGACTACGATCGCCGTTTTTGTTGTGTGGCAGCAGTTATTAATTCAGGAAGAACTCCAGATTAAACGGTTAGTCCAACAACAGGTTGACATTGTCGAGGTAGAACTGACTCACGAGCTATCTGCACACGTGTCTGTTTTGCAACGTATGGCAAAACACTGGCGGGCAAGCGAGGAGACAGCGCAACCGATTTGGGAAATAGCCGCACTGAGCAACATTGAAAATTATCCTGGTCTTCGGGCGATCGCCTGGATTGATTCATCCCATCAGGTGCGATGGGCAGTGCCACCGTCAGAGCACAGAAGCCTTCAACATCTCGTTCTCAGCCAACGCTCTCATGACCACGCCACCTTAACTAGAGCGCAAAGACTGCGCCAACCGAGTTTAACGCCTGCTATCTCCCTTCCCCATGGGGAAAAAGACTTGTTAGCCTACACGCCGATCTTTCTTGGAGAGGAGGGTGTTTCAGGAAGCGATCGCCTGGATGGGTTCATTCTGGGAGTCTTTCGTGTTGACGCATTGCTTGACCAGATCCTGCTCACGTCGCCCAACTATCACATTCAAATTTATGACAGCACAGGCTTGATCTACGGGCAGGCTGAAATACTGCCCTCTACAGCATCAAAAACCGTTGTTATTTCAGCCCATGGCATCAATTGGCAAGTTCGGGTCACACCAACCTCAGCATTAATCGACGGAGAGCGATCGCTTCTTGCAACCGTTGTCTTGTGGGGAGGATTATCCTTCGCCTGGATTCTAGTGCTGCTGATCTACCTGGGACATCAAGCGCAATGTCAAGCGCAACGAAGCCACATAATCAACCAACAGCTACAAGCTGAAATTATCAATCGGCAACAGGTTGCAGCCTGCTTACAGGCAAGTGAAGAACGTTGGCAACTGGCACTGCGCGGCAACAACGATGGGATCTGGGACTGGAACGTACAAACCAATGAGGTCTTCTTTTCAAGCCGATGGAAGGAGATGTTGGGGTTTGCTGACGATGAGATAGCCAACCATCTTGATGAGTGGGCAAAACGGGTTCACCCAGATGATTTGGGCTGGGTGATGGAGGCAATTCAAGACCACTTTGCCCAAAAAACTCCCTTCTACATCACAGAACACCGAGTTTTGTGTAAAGACGGTTCCTATAAGTGGATTCTCGATCGCGGTCAGGCACTCTGGGATGAAGCAGGCAACGTGATTCGCATGACAGGCTCCCACACGGACGTGACAGAGCACAAACAAGCCGAAGTGGCGTTACGCGAAAGCGAGGCAAAATATCGTGACCTGGTAGATCATCTAAACGCAGGGTTTGTCGTCCATGCCCCTGATACCCATATCTTGCAGTGCAATTCAACTGCCTGTGAGTTGTTGGGTCTATCGATGGAGCAGATGTTAGGAAAAGTGGCGATCGACCCCAGTTGGCGGTTTTTGCGTGAAGACGGAAGCGTAATGCCCGTCAAGGAATACCCTGTCAATCGCGTTTTAGCAACGCAGGCTCCATTCAAAAACTATGTATTGGGCATCAGCCGAGGGACTCAGTCCTGCGTCTGGGTTTTAGTCAACGCCTTTCCAGAATTTGATGCCGATCATCGCCTGAAACAAATTATCGTGACATTCATCGACATCAGCAAATTAAAACAGGCTGAGACAGACCTGCGAGAAATGGCGGAGGTTATGGAAAATGCATTGTCCGGTATTTCTAAATTGGGTAGTCAAGGACGTTATCTCTATGTCAATAAGGCTTATGCCGATGTCATGGGCTACCAACCAGAAGACTTGATTGGGCTGCCGTGGTATCAAACCGCCCATGCTGAGGATCATCCCCGATTAATGACTGCCTACCAGCAAATGCTGAAAGACGGCAAAGTCGAAGTTGAAGCAAGAGGAATTCGCAAAGACGGCTCTGTTTTTTACGAACAGCTGGTGATGGTGGCTGCGCGAGATGAGCAACAAAACTTTATCGGGCACTACTGCTTCATGAAGGATATCAGCGATCGCAAGCGAGCCGAGGAAGCCCTTGAGAAAGAACTCTTGCAAAGCAAAACACTGTTTAACACCTCCATTGACGGCATTGTTGTTATTAACCCTGCCGGGGATGTTGTACAGGCTAGCTCTAGCTTCGCGCACATGCTTGGCTACACTATTGAGGAAATCCTGGCGCTGAATGTGTCTGATTGGGATGCTCAGTGGACGAAGGAAGAATTGCAGCAAATCCGAGAAGAGGATATTGTGCCCCCGGTGTTTGAAACCCGTCATCGTCGTCAAGACGGGTCACTCTACGATGTGGAGATTAGCTATAACCGGGTGGAACTAGACGGTGAAATGATGCACTTTTGCATCTGTCGAGACATTAGCGATCGCAAACGCAACGAAGCCGATCGCCGACAAGCCGAACAAGCTCTCCAAGAGAGCGAGGCACGCTTCCAAGCCTTTATGAACCACAGTCCCGCTGCTGCCTGGATCACCGATGCCAACGGCATAATCATCTACATCAGCCAGACCTACTTCAGAACCTTTCAACCCTCCTTAGACGATCTCATCGGCAAGTCTATCTTTGACGTGTATGCACCAGAGATTGCTAAAGAGTTTTTGGCAAACATTCAGACTGTTGCGCAAACACAGCAAGTGCTAGAGGCAGTTGAGCTTGCGCCCCGTCCCGACGGCAGCATGGGCAATTTCTTAGTCTACAAATTTCCCATTCCGGATGATTCTGGGCAAATGCTCATCGGGGGTGTGGCGATCGACCTCACAGAACAATATTGCGCCAAAGAAGCGTTACGGCAGAGTGAATCGACCAAACAAGCCATTATTCAAGCCATTCCCGACCTCCTGATCCGAATGCGCGCAGACGGTGGGTATGTCGAGTTTATCTCCAACAACACATTCAGTCTTATCAAGCCCGATCACCAGAAGCAAGGCATCAGCATCCAGGAGGTCTTGCCTCAAAATCTGGTGGAACAACGGCTTCACTATACACAGCAAGCATTAACCACAAACACAACCCAAGTCTACGAGCAAGAAATCTGGATTGAAGGCAACCAGTGTTATGAGGAAGTGCGCATTGTGCCCCTCATTCAAAATGAGGTGCTCGTGATGGTGCGCAATATCAGCGATCGCAAACAAGCCGAAATCGCCTTACAACTTAGCCAAGAACGGCTACAACTGGCACTAGACGCATCGGGAGACGGGCTATGGGATTGGAATATTGAAACCGGGGAAGTTTATCACAGTGCCTGCTATCAAGAGTTATTAGGCTATCAAGCCAATGAGTTATCCCTTGATCTGAAGGGCTGGGAGGAAACGATTTACCCCGACGACAAAAAGCGAGTCTTGAGTTGTTTGGATGCGCATTTACAGAATACGTCGGTCAAATATACCCTCGACTATCGCGTTCGCTGCAAATCAGGTGAATGGAAATGGATCACAGATTACGGCAAGGTGGTCGCCTACAACTCACAGGGCAAGCCATCCCGGATGATTGGGGCGTATAAAGACATCAGCGATCGCAAACACAAAGAAGTTGCCCTGCGGCAAGCTATGGAGGCAGCTGAAGCCGCAAACCTGGCAAAAAGCGCCTTCCTGGCAAGCATGAGCCATGAACTCCGCACCCCCCTCAACGTGATTTTGGGTTTTACCCAGGTGATGGCGCACGACGCCTCACTCACCCCCAATCAACGCGAAGATTTGCAGACGATTCGTCGCAGTGGTGACCACCTCCTGAGTCTGATCAACGATGTGTTAGACCTATCCAAAATTGAAGCGGGACACTTTACCCTGGACGAATCTAGCTTTGATCTCATCTCGCTGCTACATACCCTCCGCACCATGATGACCGAGCGAGCAAAGTCTAAGCGGCTTCAGCTAAAGTTTTACATTGCTTCAGAGGTGCCGCAATTCATGATTGCGGATGAACAAAAACTGCGTCAGATTCTCCTCAATCTGCTCAGTAACGCCATTAAGTTTACGGAGCGGGGAAGTGTCATCTTACGAGTCACGGTGAAGGCATGGAAGAGCGCAGATACAGAGAAGGTCACGTCCGAAGTGCTAACCCCCAATCCCCAACCTCTCCGCTCCGTCACGCTGCAATTTGAAGTTATTGACACCGGAGTTGGCATTGCAGAAACCGAGCAACGCACCATCTTTGATGCCTTCATACAGGCAGACGCAGGTAGAAAATCGATGAGTGGCACGGGTCTGGGACTAACCATCAGCCGCAAGTTGTTGGAATTGATGAATGGGGAGATCTCTGTTCAGAGTGTTCCAAACGTTGGCAGCAAATTTACGTTTACCGTCCCCATGTCTCCTGTCAGCGGTGTTGACGTTTTTTTGGGGCAGTGCGATCGCCTCGTGGTTGGTCTGACGGCGGGTCAACCCCACCATCGCATTCTGGTTGTGGATGACCAACCAGAAAATCGGTTGGTATTGGTTCGGTTGCTGACGCAACTGGGGTTAGACGTCCAGGAAGCCAGCAATGGACAAGACGCGATCCGGGTCTGGCAAGAGTGGCAACCTGATCTGATCTGGATGGACATCCATATGCCCAGTCTGGATGGATACGAAGCGACTAAACAGATTCGAGCGATGGAACAGGACAAAATCAGCATCATCATCGCCCTGACCGCTCAGGCTTCTCAGAGCGATCGCACCCTTGCCCTGACCGCAGGCTGCAACGACTACATCAGCAAACCCTTTCGAGAAGAAACCCTATTTCTCAAACTCAAAGAATATTTGGGCTTGGAGTACATCTATGCAGAACCCCATACACTCTCTCACTCCTCATCACCCGTTGCATTAGAGAGTCCAGACGAATCAAATCTGATCGATCCAACCCTGTTCGATCAATTACCAACAGATTGGCTGGGTACTCTAGAAAAAGCAGTAGTGTGTGGAGATGATCGGGCGATCGCCAACCTGGTCACCCAACTTCCCCCTGAGTTTGCCCCATTGGCTACGCAATTAGTCGAACTCGCCGATAAATTCCAGTTTGAAGATATTCTCCACCTGATTCAAAAAGAAGACTCGCTTTAATATTCCTGTTGAGATTCAACGTTTCATCGTGTTTTTATCCCATCAAGTCAATTTTTTAAGATGAACGCGTCAATTGCGGCTAACCACTCTAGATTGCTCCCCTCCGATCTGAGCAGTCCAGACACCTGTTGTGAGGAGTCGGTCTATGCTCCCGGTTATATCCAACCCTACGGAGTGTTATTGACCCTGGAGGAACCCCATCTCACCATTTCGCAGGTCAGTGAGAATGTGGAGCAACATTTGGGCGTTTCTGCAACCACACTGGTTGGGCAATCTTTGCAGAAACTTTTTTCTCAGGCTCAAGTCAAGCGGGTAGCTGAGTTTTTACAGCATGACAACCTGTCGTTGTGTAACCCATTTGAGCTTAAAGCACGAGTTAAAGCTTCCTCTCTCCACAAAGAATGCCCTCAGTCGAGCAATCAAGCAACAGCAGGCAAAAAGCGATCCGGTGCCGCCACACGCACCTTTCGAGGCACGCTCCATCGCACTCAAGGTGCTCTCATTCTGGAATTAGAACCTCACCTCTCCAATCAAAAAGCCAATTCCATGCAGTCTTATCATCGGCTGCAAACTGCCATTCTCAATCTTCGCAGTGCTCATCAGTTGAGTGAATTAGCTCAAATTCTGGCTAACCAGGTAAGGGCAATGACGGGATTCGATCGCGTCATGATCTATCGCTTTGAAACCGATAATCACGGAGTTGTAATCGCCGAGGAAAAAGCAGCCCATTTAGAGAGTTATTTAGGATTGCACTATCCTGCAACAGATATTCCCGTTCCGGCTCGTCAATTGTTTCTTCGCAATTGGGTGCGTCAAATTCCCGATGTCAATTACACGCCTGCTTATTTTGTCTCCTCTGACGATTCCTCTGCTCAAAAACCACTCGATTTGAGGGATTGCGTCTTACGGGGCGTTTCTCCGTATCACATTGAATACCTCCAGAACATGGGAGTCGCGGCATCCCTGACCATCTCACTCGTGAATGACCAAAACCTGTGGGGACTGATCGCCTGCCACCACCACAGCCCCAAACTGGTGGACTACGAAACGCGCAAAACGTGTGAATTTTTGGGGCAATTTGCCTCAATTGAGTTAGTTCATCAACAGGAACGCGAGTTAGGTCTGTATCAAACCCAGGTCAAGACGATTCAAAGCAAACTTCAGCAAGCCTTTTTACGAGAACCCAACTTTATCCAACAAGTATTAACGCGCAACGCCAATGACTTGCTGAATTTGGTTCATGCTGAGGGAGTAGCGATCGCTCTAGATCAGCAACTCTCCCTCATCGGGCAAACCCCACCCCTCAAGGAGGTTCAAGATCTCCTGTGCTGGTTGCTACAACTCAATCAGCCCGAAATCTATCTCACCAATTGCTTCGCCCGACCCTATGCACCCGCACGAGCCTTTACACAAGTCGCCAGTGGCGTTTTGGCAATTTCGGTGGTGTTGCATCAAAAGTCGTATCACCTGATTTGGTTTAGACCAGAGCAGATTCAAACCGTTGATTGGGCAGGCAATCCCCACGATGCCATTACCGTTGATGAGATGGGCAACCTCCACCTCTGCCCCCGCAAATCATTTGCTCTGTGGAAAGAAACCGTGCAGGACACGTCACTGCCCTGGCAATCGGTAGAAATTGAAGCGGCACGGATGATGCGGAACACGTTGATGTTAGCTGTGTTGGAATTTTCGCAAGCGGCACTGGAACAAGCTGCCGAACGAGCCGCGATCGCCAACCGAGCCAAGAGTCAATTTCTCGCAAAGATGAGCCACGAACTGCGAACTCCGTTGAATGCCATCCTGGGCTTTAGCCAGATGATGAACCGCAGCCCCAACACCCCTCTGGAATTTCAGGAGCATCTGAGCATTATCAACCGCAGTGGAGAACACCTGCTGGCGTTAATCAACGATGTGTTGGAGATGTCGAGAATTGAGGCTGGGCAACTTGTCCTGGTTGAGCGACCGTTTAACCTGCACCAACTGTTGCGATCGCTGCAAGATATGTTTGCCCTCAAAGCCGCTCAAAAAGGCTTAACCCTGACCTTTGAAATCGATGTCCAGACCCCACATCATGTGTGCAGTGACGAGGCAAAACTGCGCCAGATTTTGATCAACCTGATTAGCAATGCCATCAAGTTCACGACCCAGGGCAGTGTCACAGTGCGGGTCAACACAGATGCCAGTGATGCCATGAGACCAGTCTGTACCTGTTACCCCGTACCAACTGACCCCTGTCATGCGTTCAAGCTGTCCTTAGCGATCGAAGACACCGGATGTGGCATTGATTGCCACAATTGGGACTCTATCTTTGAAGCATTTATGCAGACCGAGCAAGGTCGCCATGCTGAGGGAACTGGCTTGGGATTGTCTATCAGTCGCCAGTTTGCTCGCCTGATGGGGGGTGACATCACCGTTGAGAGTAGCCCCGGGCAAGGCTCAACCTTTACCTGTCAGATCATTCTGCATCAACCCAGCGCAATGGAGTTTTTCGAACCAGAAGCCACTCATTTGATCGTTGGTCTGGAACCAGGACAACCTGCCTACCGCATTCTGGTGGCAGAAGACGTTTTAGAAAACCGACAATTATTGAAGGTCTTGCTGGAACCACTTGGCTTTGAAGTTAAAACGGTTGTCAATGGCTTAGAGGCGATCGCCCAGTGGAAAACCTGGCATCCCCATCTGATTGTGATGGACATTCAGATGCCAGACATGGACGGGTACGAAGCAACCCGACAGATTCGTGCCCAGGAGTCACCGGAACAGAAACCAACCCCCATCATTGCGCTGACGGCTTACGCCTTTGCCGACGATCGCACTGCCAGCCTGAAAGCAGGATGCAATGAGCATATCGCCAAACCCTTTACCGAAACAGTTCTACTAGAGGCGATCGCCCATTACACCGGAGCCCGTTATCGCTATGGAGAAGAAGCACAACCTCTTCTGCTCCGAACGCAAAAAACATTGTCTCCCCAAGATTTACAACAGATGCCAAGCGACTGGCTTGCCCAGGTTCATGAAGCCGCCCTTGACTTGAGAGATGAGCGGTTGCGTCAGTTAATGGCTGATATTCCTGACCCTGAACAACGGTTGAGAGAGTTGATGATGGCTCTGATCGACAACTTTCAACTGGAAGCGATCGCCACTCTGACTCAGCCCTGGGGGAAATCATGACCAATCTACTGAAGACGACCGCTACAACCAACATTCTGATTGTGGATGACACGCCAGACAACTTGCGATTGCTAGCTAAAATGCTGGAGTCTCAGGGGTACACCGTTCGCAAATCGCTCAACGGCAGAATGGCACTGCAAGCGGTGCATCGTGATCCGCCCGATCTGATTTTGTTGGATATCACCATGCCGGGCATGAATGGATATGAAATTTGCCAGCAATTAAAAAGCTCTGAAGCCACTGCCAGTATTCCTATCATTTTTATCAGTGCGCTCGATCGCATTGATGACAAAGTTCGAGCGTTTGAAATGGGAGCACAGGACTACATCATCAAACCCTTTCAAGAACTGGAGGTATTGATTCGAGTTAAAAATCAACTCCTGATCCAACAGCAACGCCAACAACTCATTGAGCAAAATCAACGGCTAGCCCAAGAAATTCAAGAGCGGCTCAAAGCTGAAGCTGAGGTCAAGCGGTTGTCTCTGACCGATGAGTTAACAGGGCTATATAACCGTCGCGGGTTCTTTTTATTAGCAGAACAACAACTCAAAATCGCCCAACGCACTCAAACCTCTTGCTGCATTTTATTTGCCGACCTGGATGGTCTGAAGCAAATTAATGATTCTCTAGGACACGATGTGGGCGATCGCGCGATCGTTGATGCAGCCCAACTGTTAAAACATACCTTTCGAGATGCCGATATCGTTGCCCGTTTGGGTGGAGATGAATTTGTCGTTTTGATTCCGGTTTACTCAGACAATTCAAAGAACTTTCACGCCCGGATACAGACCAGTCTTGATTGCTTTAATCAACAGAGTGCTTTGCAGAGTGCCTCTAAAAGCGATCGCCCCTATCAGTTGTCGATCAGTGTCGGTGTTCAATTTTGTGCTCCAAATCATGAGAGTTCCCTAGATGCGTTATTGGTACAAGCCGATAAGTTGATGTATGACCAGAAACGGCTCAAACATCAAATGAGCCACCCCTCAGTTTAAGCACTCTTTAGTTTAAGCAAGAGAGCATTCAGTCACGACAAACCACGATGGAAAAGATTAGAAACGTTTAACTAAATTTGACTCCGCCCGTCTCTGCAAATGTCTGTCAAATCTATGCTAAATCCTTCTTCAATTAATATCCTGGTGGTTGATGACACTCCTGATAATCTGCGCCTGTTAACCAAAATTTTGGAGTCTGAGCATTATACAGTGCGTAAATCGCTGACTGGCAAAATGGCATTACAGGCGGCTCGCCGTGATCCACCCAATTTAATTCTGCTGGATGTCAATATGCCAGAGATGAATGGATACGAAGTTTGTCAACAGTTAAAAGCTTCAAAAGCAACAGCCCATATTCCTGTTATTTTTGTTAGTGCGCTGGATCAAATCGTTGACAAAATTCGTGCTTTTGAAGTGGGTGGGCAAGACTATATCACTAAACCATTTCAAGAATTAGAAGTACTGGCACGAATCAAAAATCAACTCCTGATCCAACAACAACGACAACAACTGGAACAAGAAGTTCGAGAGCGACAAATTGCAGAAGCTGAAGTTCGACGATTAAACGCCGGACTAGAAAGGCAAATTCAAGTTCGCACTTTAAAGTTAGAACAATCATTGCGATTTGAAACTACGCTCAAACGTATTTCTGACAAAGTTCGCGACTCTTTAGATCAACATCAAATTCTACAAACAGCCGTAGAAGAATTGGCGATCGCCCTAGAGGTCAATTGTTGCGATGCCGTGCTTTACAACCCCGATCATCAATCGTCGATGATCCGATATCAATATGTTGCTTCTGGGTTAGAAGCAAACCAGGGGCAACTGCTTTACATGACTGATGCTCCTGAGATTTATGAGCAGTTGCAAAAACACCGATATTGTTTTGCTTTTTGCCAAATTCAACCCCTACCCATTCGCAATCACTCCGCTACACTCGCCTGCCCCATTTTTGATGAGCGGGTAGACCAGATTGGCATCCTCGGCGATTTGTGGCTTTTCAAAGACACTGCCTCTAGCTTTAGTGAACTCGAAATTCATCTCGTGCAACAAGTTGCTAACCAATGTGCGATCGCCCTACGACAGGCAAAACTTTATGAAGCAGCACAGACGCAAGTACAGGAATTAGAACGGCTTAACCAACTCAAAGACGATTTTTTGAGTACGATTTCCCATGAACTCCGAACCCCAATCGCCAGCATGAAGATGATCCTCAAGCTGTTGACGACCGTGACGGATCAGGGGCGCAATTTATTAGAAGAAATCTCTAAATCATCACCTGACAACAAAGTGGTTCATTACTTTAAGGTCTTGCAGGAGGAGTGCGATCGCGAGTTAAACCTGGTGGAAGATCTGTTAAGTCTGCAACACATCGAGGCAGGCACCTATGCGGCTCAACCCACATCCATTAACCTGCAAGACTTAATTCCCCATCTGGTGGAACCCTTTGAAGCTCGCACACAAACTCAACAGCAAAGCCTCCAGGTTTGCGTTGACCCTGATCTCCCCAGCATCTATCTCGACCCACGCTGCATCAACCGCATCATCACCGAACTCCTCAGCAACGCTTGCAAATACACCCCTGCTGGGGAGACGATTGCAATCTCAGCCAGTTTGGCTCACAACAACACAGTGGCTCACCTGAACCGTTGTTTACAACTCACCGTGACCAACACAGGGGTAGAAATTCCCTCAGAGGAGCTTTCTCGCATCTTTGATAAGTTCTACCGCATTCCTAACAACGATCCCTGGAAGCATGGCGGCACTGGGTTAGGCTTGGCATTAGTGAGAAAGCTGATAGAACAAATGGGCGGTGTGATCCGCGTCGAAAGTGATCCTCAGCAAACCTCGTTTATCGTCCAGTTGGGCTTGTCTATTGAGTGAGGTTGGTCAGACGGGTGGCAATCCTCATCTGCTCGACAGCGAACAAATCTGATTTGCCACGGTGTAATCGATCGAACGTTGTTCTTGCAGCACCCAGTTGGCAGGAGAGTCCAACTGGGGAGAATAGGTCACCTCTCCCAGACGGCAATTGACAATCAACACCTGAAACTCGAATACCCCATTACACATGACGCTGTTAACATCTCCCTGGGTGAACAAAACAATAATGCGACGTTCATCACCGTTGATCGTCAGCGTTTTAGGATTAGCGTAATAGCGGCAGTCGGTATCATCTTGAATGGGCAAGTTGTACCGACTCATCACGAAATCGTAGGTCTCTGCGTCTGGTAAGCCTGCGTGACTGGGGATAGGGGAAAGGTTAATGGCACTCCACAATCCAGCGATCGCCCCCAATATAAGATAAGGTCGCACAAACGTTTTCCTAGACATATCTAGACATCAGATCTCTATTCTCGATGTTTCTAAATCAAAAATCGTGACACTATCCACATTCACTGCCCCCTGAACTCCCCCAGGATTAGGGCACTTTGAATTCTGGAAGATGAACCAGAATTGGGCAGACAAACCGTATCTAGTCTGAGTTCGGGATGAAGAATAAAATCAACCTTTAACGGAGGCAGAGATTCAATTAGCAGGATTGCTAGAATCAAGTGTACTGCGAACATCCCACGGACGTCTTGCCCTGTGAGACGCCTGGGAGAAATCGTCGAACGAATCACTGGCACTTGTTCCTGAAGAGGTCATAACCGCTATGGTTAATGAAGAGACTTCATCAGGCTCCTGCCTAAATTGATTCTTCTCCATTTACCCCTATATTTCATTGCCCCATGACCATTCGCCGCATTGCTGATTTGCTCAAAACCGGACAACCCGATGAATCTGTCAATATCCAGGGTTGGGTTCGCACCAAACGGGAACTGAAAGAGTTCAGCTTTGTTGAAATTAATGACGGCTCATCCCTTGCCGGGTTACAGGTCGTGCTGAATCAAGACTTGCCAAATTACAGCGAGATGGTGCGGCAACTCAACACAGGTGCTTCGGTTGAGATCGCCGGAACGCTAGTCGCCTCCCTTGGCAAAGGACAGCGGATCGAGCTTAAAGCCGAAACCGTTGTGGTCTACGGTGAGGCTGATCCTGAAACCTACCCGTTGCAAAAGAAACGACACTCTTTTGAGTTCTTGCGAACCATTGGACATTTGCGATCGCGCACCAACACATTGGGTGCCGTGTTCCGGGTTCGCAATGCCTGTGCCACAGCTATCCATCAGTTCTTTCAGGAACGGGGGTTTTTATGGGTACACACTCCACTGATCACCGCTAGCGACTGTGAAGGAGCGGGTGAACTGTTTACCGTCACCACACTAAATCTCAAGCAAGTTCCTTTAACAGATGCCAAAGATATCGACTACAGCCAGGACTTCTTTGGTAAACCCGCCTATCTGACTGTGAGTGGTCAACTCGAAGCCGAGATCATGGCACTGGCGTTTACCAATGTCTACACCTTTGGTCCTACATTTCGGGCTGAAAACTCCAACACCTCACGCCACCTTGCCGAGTTTTGGATGGTGGAGCCAGAGATGGCGTTTTGTGCGCTCGATGGCAACATGGATCTGGCAGAGGCGTTTTTGAAGTACGTTTTCAAATACGTGCTCGACCATTGCTCAGACGATATGGAGTTCTTCCAGCAGCGGATCGAAAGCTCAGTGCTGGAGACGGCTGAGAATATCATCAACAGCGAATTTGGGCGAATTACCTACACCGAAGCGATCGCCCTCCTGGAAAAAGCAGACCGTACCTTTGAGTATCCCGTCTCCTGGGGGTTAGACCTGCAATCCGAGCACGAACGCTATCTGGCAGAGGAACTATTTAAGAAGCCCCTCATCGTGACGGATTATCCGACAGAAATCAAAGCTTTCTATATGCGGCTCAACGACGACGAAAAGACCGTTCGAGCCATGGATGTGTTAGCCCCCCGCATTGGCGAAATCATCGGCGGTTCCCAACGGGAAGAACGGTTGGATGTCTTGCAACGTCGCATTCGTGCCCAAAATATGCCCGAAGAAGACCTCTGGTGGTACTTAGATTTACGCCGCTATGGCACCGTCCCCCACTCCGGCTTTGGGTTAGGCTTTGAACGGTTAGTGCAGTTCATGACCGGAATGCAAAACATTCGGGATGTCATTCCCTTTCCTCGAACACCCCTGAGTGCAGACTTTTAGAAAAGAAAGGATAAGAGCGAAAGGATAAAGGATAAAAGGGAAAGCTCGTTTTAGCCTTTGTCCTTCATCGTTTAGCCTTTAGCCTTTAATCCTTCATCCTTTAGCCTTTATTCTTTAGCCTTTCCTCAACTACCGCCAAAAAATGCACTGTTTCTGCCGCTCTGACAGGTTCTCAGAGATGGCGACGAGTTGCTCGTGCTCCAAAATGGAACTGCACTCTTCGGGATTCTTGGGACGCCGGGAAGTGTAGGTAAAGAACATCGCCAGTCGCTCACCCTCGACAGGCATTCTACCCCGGTGGAAGACTGCACAGGTGTCTGTGAAGACGACTGTTCCGGCGTCTCCGGTGCAGGCAGCCCACTTCGAGGGAGGAACGGCTTTTTCAACGACAGCATCTTCAATAAAGCCGTAATTGCGTTTGAAGACCCAGGGGGGTGGGGTCATGGATTTAGGAATGTACTCGTAGGGACCGTTATTAATGCCAACGTTATTGAAATAAACGATGATTTTCGCCATGCGACGGTCTTCGATGTCGATGTGCCATTGGCGCGTGCCTTGCTGAGAGCCATCCGCTACATCGCGTCGGAAGGACACCCCATGGTAGGCAGCAGGCAACCCCAGATAGCTTTCGATAATATCCAGCAACCGCTCCTCTAAGCCCCAGAGAAAGAGATCGGGGTATTTCATCAATTGTTCGGGGTTGGCACGAGCATAGGCCCGGTTTTTCTTCTTTGGAATATTGAGCAGTTCCGGCAGGATGTTGTTAGCTGCCTCTAGCATCTGGGGTGTGGAGGGAATGCTAAGTGTCTCTAAAGAGGTGCGATGGGTGCCCTCTTCGCGCAAGCCCTCAACCACGGTGCGATCGCCCTCTGATAGTTGAGGCAACTGCCCGGAGTACTTCATCAGGTCAGCCCTATAAGAGACGTAATTAAAACTGGAGGCAACCTGTGAAACTTTTTTCTGTAATTTTCCAAGCATGAGAGTGATCCAAAGTAATGAAATTCAAAGGGTTGTGAGATGGGGGTCAGGATCCGCTATCTGACCAACTAGAATGACCAAACCGGGACAACCAGGCTAGGACGACCAGGCTTTGTCTAAACTGGCTTTGAGCGAATAAAAAGGGCTAATCAAACTACTGATAAAAAAGGTCATTTCGCATTCAGCGATCAGATCCGATTTCACTTTGCCCCGATATTTAATCAGATGCAACACAATGCGGCGCAGGTTCCCACCCATAATTTTCACGGCAATAATGGGTTTTTGCCAGTTTGTAACCCCTACAACTCGCAGTTGATAGATACACAGCCCTGCTGTACGAATTAGCTTGAGCAATGATTCTCGCTCTAGCCGTTGAGGTGGAATCTGGTGATAGATGTGCATCGTGGGGCAATACCAGATCTCCCACCCCTTGCGGTGCAAGTGCAAGGAAATCTCGAAGTCGTTGCCACCCCGACCCGTCCGTACCAGTTGCGCCGGAACGCTATCGAGCCAGGCTTGCCGCCGTACCACCAGACCTGCCCCAGCAGGAAGGCTGAGTTTTTCCGGTTCATAGCGGTTGGGTTTGGAGCCACGCTTCTTAATCGCGAAAAAGGATTCAATCCGCTCAAAGTTTTCGGGCGGGGGGGCTTCAAACTCTCCGTGGACTTGCCCACCAAAGGCTCCAGCCTGAGGATATTCCTGACCGAATGCGTAGGAGGCCGCAACCCAATCGGGAGCAGGCAGCGTGTCATCATCCAGGAAGCCGACAAAGGTACCTCTGGCGTTTTCAACCGCACACTGGCGGGCATAGGCAAGCCCTTGCTTAGGCTCAAAGCAATAGCGCAATTCGGAACCTGACCACGATTCCTGATAGGTTTTGACGACATCAGCGGTATTGTCACTGCTGTTGTTATCAACCACAATCACTTCCCACTTGAGGGAGGAGTCTGTCACCTGCGATCGCAGTCGGTCGAGGACTTTAGGGATGCGATCGCCCCCGTTATAGGTCGGAATCGCCACTGTGACGTCAATCGAGGATGAATCAGGGAGAGGGGAGTCAACAACAGACATAGGCTTAAGCTCGATTCGCAGGGGTGACACGTTTTGCAGAACTGAAGAATCGCTTTTTCCAGAGAAAGAAGGGGCTGATCAGGTTACTTACTAACAACTCTTTTTCACAAGCAGCAACCAGGTCATCTTGTATTGCCATGCGGTATTTCAACGTATGCCGTACTAACTTGTGCAAATCATTAAGCATATAGACCGAAAACGCGAAGGGACGCTGCCATGCTTTAACCCGCAACATCCGGATGTGATGACTGCTCAAGCCAACACAGCGAAAGAGGGATAGCAAGTACTCCTTTTCGAGTCGCCACTTAGGAATTTTGTGATGCATATGCATGTCGGGGTTGTACCAAATTTCCCACCCTGCGTTTTGGATGTATAACCCAACTTCCAGATCTTCGCTGGCTAATCCGGCATCCTTCCCGGCGTTATTGAGCACCAGTTGAGCGGGTACTGTGTCTAGCCAGACCTGGCGACGCACCACTAAGCCCGCACCGGGAGGCAACAGTTTTTTCTGCGGTTCGTAAATATAGGGCTTAGACCCCCGTTCGACGATCGCCAGAAACATTGCAATCTTCTTAAAGTTTTTCGGTGGACTCACCTCAAAGTCACCGTGAATTTGGCTGCCAAATGCTCCTGCTTTGGGATGCTCTTTGCCAAAGGCATAGGCCGCCGCGACCCAATCGGTCGCAGGAATATTATCGTCGTCTAGAAACCCAACAAACTCACTGTCAGACTCTTCGATCGCCCGTTGGCGGGCAAACGCCGCACCCTGGCGAGTTTCTTTAATATATTTAAGTGGGCAGTTTGTTAACCATTGGGTTTGATAGTGCTGAACGACAGCGGCTGTGCCATCAGTGCTGTTGTTGTCAACAACGATCACCTCCCACGAAAAAGGCTCGGTTGCCACTTGAGCTTTGAGGCGATCGAGTACTTCTGGGAGACGCTGCTCACCGTTGTAGGTCGGAATAGCTACAGTAAAATCAACCATAAACCTTTGATTTAGTAGAACCTAAGGAATTACGTAACGCTTTGTAATCAGGAGGCACTACACTTTAATATCTGCCTCAAATAGTAACGATTCAGGTCAAAAGAGCACCAGCTTAACCAGCAGACTTTATTTAGTCTTTACAAGGTGTCCTCCTCCAGCCGATGGAATTATGAAGTTAGAGAGCACCTTAGGATCAATACACGATCAACCTTTAATAACCTCTCATAGAGTAGAAACTGCGACAATGCCCCTAGATACTTCTGCCACAACTCCTGTTCTTCTGCTGATTGATGGGCATTCCCTGGCATTTCGCTCCTATTTTGCCCATGCGAAGGGGCGAGATGGAGGGTTGCGAACCTCAACAGGGATTCCCACCAGTGTGTCTTATGGGTTTCTCAAATCGCTGCTGGACACGATGGAGATGGAGAAGCCTGACTACATGGCGATCGCCTTTGATGTGGGTGATCCTACGTTTCGTCATGATGCGGATCAGACTTACAAGGAGGGCAGACCAGAGGCACCCGAAGATTTCGAGCCTGACCTGAAAAACCTGAAGGAGTTGTTGACGGCACTCAATCTGCCGATCATTATGGCTCCGGGTTACGAGGCAGACGATATTATCGGCACCTTGACCCGACGAGCCAGTGCTGAAGGCTTGCAGGTGAAGATTTTGACGGGCGATCGCGATTTGTTTCAATTGGTCGATCAAGACCAGCGAGTGTCTGTGCTCTATCTCAGTACAGTGTTTGCTCAGCGGGGCGGATCGCCTCCTCCACGCGAGTTTGGTCCTCAGCAAGTGAAGGAAAAAATGGGCATCATGCCCTCACAAGTCGTGGACTACAAAGCCCTTTGCGGCGACTCGTCAGACAATATTCCAGGTGTCAAGGGCATTGGTGATAAAACGGCTGTGCAACTGCTGACGACCTACGGTTCACTGGAGCAGGTGTATGCCCATCTGGATGAGTTGAAGGGAGCCGTTCGCAAGAAACTGGAGGAAGGTCGCGAAGCGGCAATGCACTCGCAATACCTGGCTCAAATTCATTTAGATGTGCCAGTTGAAGTGCAATTAGAGGATTGCAAACTTAAGGGCTTTGATGATGCGGTGATTGTGCCTTTGTTTGAGAAGTTGGAGTTTCGCACGTTTCTCAACAAGATTCGGCAGTTGCGGCATCGTTTTGGTGGTGAAGCGGGAGAGGCAATGGCTGAAACCCCTGCAACAGCAAAAGCTCAGGAAAGCATTCGCATCCCTGAATTTCCGGAGGAGGATGACGATCTGTGGTTCTTCAGCGCAGAGGACACCAAAGCGGCTCAGCAAGAAGTTCCGCTGGAAATCTCACCACAGATTATCGATACACCTGAGAAATTACATCAACTGGTGACTCACCTCAAGACCTTTACTGACCCCACTCGCCCGATCGCCTGGGATACAGAAACGGATGCTCTGGAACCGAAAGATGCCAACTTAGTGGGGATTGGCTGCTGCTGGGGGGGAGAACTGAATGAGATGGCTTACATTCCCCTGGGACACAAGAGCGGCGGTAATCTGGAACTGGCGGTGGCATTAGAGGCATTGCGCCCGGTGCTGGAGTCAGCGGATTACCCCAAAGCGTTGCAAAATGCCAAGTTCGATCGCCTGATGTTGCGGGCTCAAGGCATTTGCTTGAGGGGAGTGGTCTTTGACACGATGCTGGCCAGTTATGTGTTGAATCCAGATAACAGCCACAACCTGACGGATTTGAGCCGCAAATATCTGGGGATCAATCCTCAAGGGTATGAGGAGTTGGTTCCTAAGGGCAAAACGATCGCGGACATTGCTATTCCTGCGGTTGCTCAGTACTGCGGCATGGATGTGCACACCACCTGGCAACTGGTGCCCAAGCTGAGAGCCGAATTAGAGCAGTTTCCTAAACTGTTGCAACTGCTGCTTACTGTTGAGCAACCGCTGGAACCTGTTTTAGCTGAGATGGAGCACACCGGAATTCACATTGACCAGGCGTATCTCAAGGAGTTTTCTCAGAAGCTGGATCAGGATTTAAAGGCGATCGAGCAACAAGCCTATGAGGTGGCGGGGCAGACCTTTAGCCTGGGTTCACCAAAGCAGTTAGGGGAACTGTTGTTTGAAAAGTTGGGACTCGATCGCCGCAAATCGCGCAAAACTAAAACAGGCTATTCCACGGATGCGGCGACGCTAGAGAAACTGCAAGGTGATCATCCCGTTGTAGATGCGATTTTGGAATATCGTACGTTGTCCAAGCTGAAATCAACCTATGTGGATGCATTACCGTTGCTCGTACATCCCTCGACGCAGCGGGTTCACACGGACTTCAATCAGGCGATCACTTCGACAGGGCGGTTGTCTTCCTCTAATCCCAACTTGCAAAATATCCCGATTCGCACTGCCTTTAGTCGTCAGATTCGCAAGGCATTTATCCCTGAACCGGGTTGGCTCCTGGTGGCAGCGGACTACTCGCAGATTGAATTGCGAATTTTGGCGCACCTGAGTCAGGAACCCGTCTTGATCGAAACTTACCAGAATAATCAAGACGTTCACTCGCTGACGGCTCGTCTGCTGTTTGAGAAGGACGACATCAGCCCAGAAGAGCGGCGACTGGCAAAGGTGATTAACTTTGGGGTGATCTACGGCATGGGGGCACAGCGGTTTGCCCGTGAGTCCGGGTTCAAAACTGCCGATGCCAAGATGTTTATCGAGCGGTTTAACGATCGCTATTCTCAGGTGTTTGGCTACTTGCAACAGATGCAACGGGAGGCGATCGCTCACGGTTATGTCGAAACCATTCTGGGTCGTCGGCGATATTTCAACTTTGCGTCAGAAAGCCTGAAGCGGTTGCGAGGCAATACGCCTGAGTCGATTGATCTTGACCAACTTAAGCTGCGGGATCAGTATGATGCTCAGTCACTCCGGGCGGCAGCCAATGCCCCAATCCAGGGGTCGAGTGCAGATATTATCAAGTTGGCGATGATCCGGCTACACGAGTTATTAAAAGGCAGACAGGCGCGGTTGCTGTTGCAAGTGCATGATGAACTGGTGTTTGAGGTGCATCCTTCGGAGTGGGAAGAGTTGCAGGGTGAGATCAAGTCGGTGATGGAGTCAGCGGTTGAGTTGACGGTGCCGTTGCGGGTGGAGATTCATGCGGGTCCAAACTGGATGGAAGCGAAATAATCAGTTGGGAGAGCCAAGCATTGGGGGGTTCTCCCCCAAACCCCCGATTGGGGGACGCCACTGCCTCCCCCAAACCCCCCAGCAGAAGGTGTTTCGGTTTACCCAAAATCGCGCTTCGCATCTGCGCCAAGTACGGGTGCCTCTGTTCCTTAAGCCCTATTGGGTGGAAGATTTAGGGGCGATCGCTCACGGGTGTTAACTCATCGTCAGTCGAACTCGCTTCTAACGTTTTGCCGTTGGTTTCTAGCAGGTGAGTTTTGGCAGCGGTTTGAAGGACTTCTTCGGTGCGGGCAATGTTTTGTGCCAGGGTGATGTCTTGATCGGTTAATAAGCCGATGACCTGATCGGGATGTTCTCGATCGACAACAGGTAACTGGTGTAGCCCTCGTGCTGCCATGCGAGCGATCGCCTCTGAGAGCAACTCATCTTTGTAGGCGTGGAGCACATCGGTGGTGCAGAGTTGACCAATGGGCTTATGGGCGATGTTCCAGACATCTACCTCGGTTTTGGGGCGAGTCATGAGTCGGTTAAAGTCATGCAGCGTAAGGATGCCCAGCAGTTGTTGCCCTTCCCCCAACACCAGGGCGCAATGGCTGCGATGTTCCACCAGCGATCGCCCTGCTTCTTCCAACGTCACGTCACCCGACAAGACGAGAGGAATCGGTTGCATCGCCTCCACGACTCGTAGCGGCAACAGACACTCGGTTGCTGTCGTTGTTTCTGCTTTGGGTTCCTGCTGCTCCCCATCGGAATCCAGCACCACCGTTGGTTGCAGTCGCTCTACCAACCAGATGCTCAGCCCAACCGCTGCCATCAACGGTAGGACGATGCGGTAATCTTGCGTCAACTCAAACAACAACAAAATGGCTGTCAGGGGCGCACGCACACTTCCGGCTAAAACGGCTGCCATGCCGACCATCGCATAGGCGGGGGGGGATGCCATGTAGGGATGGAGGGAAGGAAAGGCGATCGCCAAAATCTTGGCATAGGCCGAACCCAGTGACGCTCCCAAAAACAGCGCAGGGGCAAACACACCGCCAACAAAACCGCTACCAAAGCTGAGAGCCGTCATCGCCAGTTTAATCACCAGTAGCGACACCACCAGCAACAAGGAAAACTGCACATCCTGCAACATCGCCTCCACCGTCTCGTAGCCCACCCCCAAAATCTGTGGGAAGTAGAGCGCAACGATCCCAACGATCGCCCCTCCCAACACAGGATGAAATGGCAACGGAATCGTCGCTAACCAGCGCAGTCCAGCCACTTGCCCCTGAAACGACTGCTGCGACACTGACATCAGCTTCTTATACAGAACCGAGATCAGGCTAGCGGCTAAACCCAACCCAATGTAGAGCGGCAGTTCTAGCAAGCTCCGCACTTCATAAGCAGGGAGCGAAAAGGCAGGTTGAAACCCTAAGCCGATTTGGGCAATCCACGCCGCAACGACGGCCGCTAATAAGACAACACTCACTGCCGACGTGGCAAACGTTGTGCCTAACACCACCTCCAGAGCAAAAAACACTCCGGCGATCGGGGCATTAAATCCGGCAGCTAACCCCGCTGCGGCTCCGGCACTGAGCAAAAGTTGTTGTCGCTGTTGTGAAACTCTTAATACCTGCCCCAACAGCAAACTAAAATTTGCGCCAATCTCTACACTCGGTCCTTCGGGACCCAGTGAAGCCCCGCTACCCAGTGAAATCGCTGCCGCTACCATCTTACTAATTGGCTTTAGGGGCAACAACTCTCGTCCACCCTGTACCATTTCCATCAATGCGGCTAACCCCGGACCAAAATCTTTGAGTTGCCAGCGCATTAGCCCCACCATTAACCCCCCCAACAGCGGGATCAGAGCTAACGTCCAATGTCCCCAAACGGATAGAAACCCACTGACCTCCTCCAACATGAAGCGATGAATCCAGTGGATCAGAAAGCGAAAAATCACCACCCCAGAGCCAGCCCCCGTGCCAATCAGAATCGCCAACAGCAACACCACCGTTTCGGGGTTGGGTTGGAGGCGATTGAGAATGCGAGTCAGACGAGAGATCGTCGGAGCAGACGCGGAATCGGTTGATGTGGAAGATGTTGGAGTTGGAGTCGTTGGAGTTGGCGCAATTGGAAGTTGAGACAGTCCCTTGAGGTCAGGGGTCTGGGTCATTGTCGTTGGGTAAGGGCTAGGTCAGGGCAATCAATACGAGGAAGGAACTCACGTTACTTCTATTGTGCTGGATACGGTGCCAGAAATGGGGTGGAACTCAAAAGATTATTCGCACACCGGAAGCGTGAACCAAAACGTGGCTCCCTGCTGAGGTTGACTCTCAATGCCAATCTCACCGCCATGTGCCTGGATGATTTGCTGACAAAGATATAGCCCCAACCCAAGCCCAACCGATTTGCGTTTTTGGCTGCCCTGAAAGTAGAGATCAAACAACTTATGTTGCTGATCGGGGTCAACACCAACACCATTGTCATGAACGGTGCAACGAACCCAATGCGTTCCGGGTTCGGCATTGAGCACAATCTTTAACCCTGGTGGATTGTGTTTGAGGGCGTTGGCAATCAAGTTTTGATAGACCCGCGATAGTTGTAACGGATCAACCTTGACCAGAGGAAGTGCAGTAGGAATGAGATTAACCAGGGTGGCTTGTTCCCGCTCTAGCAGAGGTTGTAGATCGGCGATCGCCCCCTGCACCAGATCATGCAACCGCATCGACTGACAATTGAGGTTAATACCCCAAACCTCCACCGCGTGAGTTTCGATGAGAGAATCAATCAAGTCGAGTTGACGGGCATTGCTCTGGATCATCCGATCGAGAATGGCACGGGGAATGGCGATCGCCTCCCCCGATTGTTGGCTCAGGTTATTGAGTACCATCGACGTCCCCATAACGGGATTGCGGAGATCGTGCGATACCGCATTGAGAAACACATTCAACTGCTGACGCAGATTGGCTTCCAGGGTGCGGAGTTGTTCGTTGGCTGTTTGCAATTCTGACGTGCGATCTTGCACCCGCATCTCCAACTCCTGGTTCAATGTTTTAAGCGCGGCTTCAGCGGCAATGCGATCGCACACTTCCTGTTGCAGTTGGGTGTTTTGGTGTTGCAACTGATTTTGTAATTTTTTGATCTTGAGGTGAGTGTTGATCCGTGCTAACACCTCTTGCCCTTGAAAAGGTTTGTTGATGTAGTCCACGCCTCCCACATCAAACGCCATCACCTTGTCAAATACGTCATCCAGGGCACTGATAAAGATAACGGGAATATCTCTATATTCAGACTCCTTCAGATGGCGGCAGACCTCATACCCCGTCATGTCAGGCATCCGAATATCCAGCAGGATTAGATCGGGGGCGATCGCCTGAACCGCTTGCAGTGCCCGTTCTCCGTTGATCGCTTTGCGGACTTTGTAACCATTCTCGCTCAACATAATCGACAACAACCGCAGATTATCGGGGGTGTCATCGACAACCAAAATATCAGCAGCGGAGGCGTGAGCTTCGGGGGTATTCATATCAACGCTCTATGAGATTCAACGCTCTGTAAGATTTAATACTCTATAGGATTCAACGCTCTGTGAGATCACTAACGGTGTCGAGACGGAAATCGTCGATTAACTGAGTCAGGGCGATCGCCAGATCAGCATGGGCTTTGGGGATCTGGGCAACCAGGCTCAACGCCAGGGCATCGTCTCCACTCACAGCTGCCTGGTGCAAGGCATCGATCCACTCTATCGACATCACCTGCAATCGCTCCGGTGTAAGCGTTGCCTTTGCCTGATAGCGGGACATTGGAGCTATATAGAGCGGCGACGGTTGAACCGTTAAATCGGCAACCGTGATCAATACGTCGTCGCTATAGAGAAACTCTACACCCAAATGTTCGGCTAGCTTCTCCCAAATGGTGCTGGCACGAAACGGTTTGCGTACTAAATCGTCACAACCTGCACCCAACACCACGCCCCGCTCTTCCTCGAAGGCACTGGCAGTGAGAGCGATGATTTTAGTCAATGGTTGGGGGTCAGTGGTCAATGGTAGATGGTCAGTGGTCAATGGTGGATGGTCAGTGGTCAATGGTGGATGGTCAGTGGTCAATGGTTGGGGGTCAGTGGTCAATGGTGGATGGTCAGTGGTCAATGGTTCAGGATCATTAGATTCTGGATTACTCGCAATGGGCAATTGACGATTGACGATTGACTCTGATAGCGATTGACGATTGACGATTGACTCTGATAACGATTGACGATTGACGATTGACGATTGACTCGGTTGACGATTAACGATTGACTCGGTTGACGATTGACCCTTAACTATTGACTCCTTATTGCGAATTTGTCGGGTAGCTTCGTAGCCATCCATCACAGGCATTCGCATGTCCATCCAGATCAGGTGAGGGTGCCAGCGTTCCCAAAGGGCGATCGCCTCTCGTCCGTTACTTGCCTCTTGCACCTCAAAGCCAAACGGTTCAATGAGCTGAGTCATCAGCAGGCGATTATCTCGGACATCATCCACCACCAGAATGCGGTAAGTAGGTTGTCCGGGTGCCAGTCCCACCACGCGGCGTGTGGTCTTAGGCGTGGTGAGTTCAGTGGAACTGCTCGCCTGCGCCTGAATCTCAAACTGAAAGATGCTGCCCTGCCCAACAGTGCTGGTAACCGTGATATCGCCCCCCATCAACTGCACAAAATGGCGACTGATGGTTAGCCCCAACCCCGTTCCCTGATTAGATTGTCGCCCTGTCTCCGTTTGCACAAAGGGTTTGAACAGTTTAGAGATTTCGTGGGGTGCAATCCCAGTTCCGGTGTCCTCTACTTCAAATTGCAGAACGATCGCATTTTGAGTTTCGTCTCCTGGAGGCTCACCCTCAGTTGACGCTGGGATGGTTGCCGATTTGCTGTCAGCGGTAGCTGGAGTTTGTTGCCGTACGCGCAAGGTGACACCACCATCGTGAGTAAACTTGACCGCATTGCCCAACAAGTTAATCAACACCTGACGCAGTTTGTTTTCGTCAGTTTTGACATATTGCGGCACGCCAGGAGCGAGATCGAGGATCAGTTGCAAGCCTTTAGATTTGGCTCGCAGTTCCAACATCTCAGTGAGGGTTTCGAGCAGGTAATACAGATCAAACGAGGTGGGATTGAGGGTGACTCGTCCTGCCTCGATTTTGGACATGTCTAACACATCGTTAATCAGTGCCAGCAGGTGTTCGCCACTGCGGCTAATGATGTTGAGATTGTCCTTTTGTCGAGTGGAAGCTTGCGCGTCGTTGAGCATGACCTGCGTGAAACCCAAAATGGCATTGAGCGGCGTTCGCAGTTCGTGGCTCATGTTTGCCAAAAACTCACTCTTAGCCCGATTTGCGGCTTCTGCGGCTTCTTTTGCCTGTTGCAGGGCGACTTCTGCCTGTTTGCGATCGCTGATGTCACTGTTAACGTATAAAACACAGGGTTCGCCGTTGAGTTCAATCACCTCGGCTGACAACAACACGGTGCCAATCTCACCCGACTTTTTGCGGTAATCAATCTCTAGATTGTGAATGAAGCCTTGTTCTTGAAGGGTTTGAACCACCTTTTGAGCATCCTGTGGGTCAACCCACAGATTTAAGTCTTTGGCACTCTTACCGATCACCTCTTCTTCTGAATAGCCTGTTCGCTTCAGGTAACTATCATTCGCGTCAATGATTTTGCCGTCGGCCAACGTGGCGATCGCGATCGGTTCTGGCGAAAACCGAAATGCCGTTGAAAACTTTTCCTCTGATTGCCGCAAAGCTTCGGTACGCTCGGCAACTAGTTTTTCCAGCCCTTTAGAATATTCTGCCAGTTGCTCGTGGGAGAGCTTTAACTGGTGACTCATATGGTTAAATGCTCGTCCCAAAGTCTTCAGTTCTAGCGACCCACGGGCATTTACCTGTTGATTCCAGTTGCCCTGAGACAGAGATTCCGATGCCTGACTGAGTTCAAAGAGCGGTTTTGTGATCCAGCGGCTTGTGACAATGCTGATGATAATGGACACGACTAATGCTGCGAGACAGAGCAATGCCGTGTTGCGGATGTTTTCTTTAATCTTGCCAGTAAACTCAGATTCGGGAACCACGACCACTACCAGCCAGTTCAAGTCCTGCATCTCTTGCAGATACTCGCTGCTCATGTCGTACAGGGGTTTCACTTGCACAAAATAGCGATCGCCCCCAAACTCATAATCCAACGTCTGATTTGTCTTAATTTGAGTTAAATCTGCAAACTCATCTTCAAGATGGCGGGCGATCGCACGAGTCACTTCATTACCGCTGTAGATCGCCAGCAACCGTTCCTCAACCCCCTGGTTTGACCGCCGGATGGGTGGTTCATCGGTAGATGTTGCGACCAGCAAGCCATTTCGCTCCATGATGAAGGTCTGCCCGGTATCTCCCACCTTCAATTCCTGAAGAAACTCGCTCAGGCTAGACGGAGTCAGCGTTGCTGTCACTACCCCCAGCAACTCGCCATTCAACCCATACACAGGTTGACTCGCAGGGAGCAACAGTTGATTTGTGTCCCGTGCGGTATAGATGGTAGACCAGGTAGCTCTGCCTTTATTCACCGCTGCTTTATACCAGGAGCGAGCCCGTGGATCAAAATTGGTCAAGGGTTCACGAACCGTCGCACGATTGCCCTGAGATCCCATCGACCAGGTACGTGTCACCCCATCCATCGAGCGGTCAAGGATACCTAACCGGAATTCAAAAAATGGGCGACGACCAATACCAATGTAGTTGCCTGTTTCGGTGGCGATCGCAATGAAGGTGAGGTCTTTAAATTCCTTCATCTGCCGCCATAGATAGCGATCGAGGCTCTGCACATCGTTCAGATTGAGCAACCCCAGACGAATCGCACCCGCATTAATTTGATTAATCGTTTGAGGAGCTTCCAAATAGGTGTTGAGCTTGTCTGTGACGCGATCGCTCACTTCCTCTTGCAGTTGGCTCACCAAATCTTCAATCGCCTGCTTGCCAGCCAGATAGGAGAGATATCCGGTCAAGCCCACAATCGCGATAATCTGCAAGACAAACGGCACGATGAGCACCGTCCTCAAAGGAACCTTGCCCGAAATAGTGGCGACAAAGCGGCGTGCAGCTTGCATGGATGGGGGCTATTTAGAGGAAACGGACTCTACTAGAGAAAAACGGCTCTAGTCCAGAAAGTCAGAAAACAACGAGATACGGAGAAGGAATCACCAGTATCCACTAAATGTATCTGTAAACCTATATTTCGTTGCAGTTCGTTTCAGAAATTACAGGTTTGGGGAGATGAGGGTGGAGAAGGGTTGTTGGTCAATCGCTGGTTAACTGACAAAATTCTGAAACCCTTGATATTCAGTGCTGTGACTGGCGAATTGAAGTCGCACCTATCCGATCGAAATCCACCTTGCGCACCTATACATCAAGCTCTGAAACCCAAAGTTCTCTGAAACCCACATCGGCGGGTTTTGCTCCTACCACTGCGATTTCAACCACCAGTATAAAAGATGTATCAGGCAGTCAGTTCAGCCTCTCATGTCGCTCTACCTTCTCTTCACTTAAGCCCTGCTGTTGTTGCCTTTCACCTACTTTTGTCAGTCAGCCAGGCTATATAGCAACCCTAAATGATTTGTGAAAGTGCCCGCCCGATGGGCGGGCACTTTCACAAATCACCTTTTTCACAAATCAGATAGGACTGCTATATACTTAATGCCAGTTAAATTGCATTCCCAGATAATCTTCTAACCGCCGATTGTGAGGTTGAAAATAATCGGACAACATCTGTCGGATCTGCGGATCGACCGATCGCTGAGTACCTGGAAAATAGTTTTGATACTTGGGTAAGCGATGATCCGCAACTCCTAAGAAATCAAACACGGTTTTCATGGTTTCGACAGGCTTCTCAAACAGCTCTTCCCCTTTGAGAATTAACAACTGCTCTTTAGGAAATAGCTTCATCCATTTTGCTAAGAAATACACATACAAGCTGATGAAGAGATAGCCTTGCTCATCAGGATAAATTTCGGGAGCGATTGAAATATCAGCCAGATCGTTAATTAAATTCATTTCAAATTGAACACTTTCCTCGAGCGATCGCTTCTCCTGAAACACCCACTTTGATCGGTGATAGTAATGGGAAATCGTTCGTTCAACAGGATTTCGCAATAGAACAATGAGTTTTGTGTTGGGCAGGTGAGAGGCAATCCGCTCAGCCACTTTAGAAGTATTGAAATAAAGTGGGCTTGCTTCTCCTGAGAGGAAAGAAGAGTGCTCAGTTCGGCGTGGGAAATGGGCTAAATACCACTCCATACCTCGCCCAAAGTTGTAGGCAAAAAAGTTAATTTCTTTTTTGATAGCAGGCAATATTTGCGGGTGTTGGGTGAGATATCGATAGAGCGATGTTGTGCCAGATTTCATCGTTCCAATGATTAAAAAGTCAGGTTTTTGAGGCGTTCCTGCATCCCAATGTCCCTCAACGTAACCCGGATGGGATTTTAGCAGCTTACTATAACTGGCAGATTGGTAATGGTGTAATGCTTCATTGATCTGCTTTTTGAGCATCAATAAATCACCCAGGCTGTTGTGTACGGCTGCCTGATGCGGTTGTAAGTGAATCAAGTGTTGATGAAAAGCAATGACCTCATCTAACTGGCTGGAGCTCAGTTTTTGATAGGCATATTTCAACCCGTAATACAGCAGATCAAAATTGTCATAAATGTGTTTAAAGTCGGGTTGTAGCCGAATGATTTTTCGGTAACAACGCATGGCTTCGTAAAGCCTTTCTTGACGAATTAATACTTCAGCCAGGTAATAATATGACCAGACAAACGTCGGATTGAGTTGTGTTGCTTGATGATAGTGGGCGATCGCCTCATTCGGGTCAAGTTTCACCAAAGCCTCTGCCAGATAGTGATGAAACCAGGAGGAATCAGGGGTTTGCTCTAGCCCACGTCGATACCACTCCACCAATTCTGCCAATCGCCCCTGCCGAGTTAGCAGGTTTCTCACTCCATGATGGGAGCCATGATAGGAGGGGTTGAGTTCGATGGATTGGTAGTAGTGCGCGATCGCCTCCTCCAATTTGTCCTGTTGCTCCAGCACCTCTGCCAACGTGTGGTGTGACCAGGAAAAAGCAGGGTTGAGTTCGATTGCCCGCTGATAACAGACCGTTGCGGCTTCCCATTGCCCCTGTTGTTGCCACAGGTTTCCCAGGCTGTGGTGAGCACCGTAATAGGTAGGATTTAGCTCGATGGCGCGGTTGTAGTGGGCGATTGCCTGATCCAGTTGTCGCTGTTGGGTCAACACGTCCCCCAGATGCAGGTGCGACCAGGAGAGATCGGGGTCTAGCTCGATCGCACGTTGATAATGGGCGATCGCGGCTTGGGTCTGCCCCAATTTGGTCAGGGCTTCTGCCAGGTGATGATATGACCAGGAGAAGTCAGGATTCAGGGCGATCGCAGCTTCAAAGGCAGCAACCGATTCGTTGAGTTGACCTGCCTGTTTTAGCTGGTTGCCCTGCTGAAAGTAGGTTAGAGCAGTGTCTTGGCTCATAGAGTCATGTTCTGATAGATACAGCGATTGAGGAACGGGTTGACCTGAGTTCGAGATCAGGATTTTGGTGATTTATGACTGACGCACTTAAAGCCTGAAACTTTGATCCCGCCCTGCCCCCTTCTAAGGCTAAACCGACCTCGTCGCAGGCAAACCCTGGCTTTTCAGTTGGCTCTGGTAGCCGTGAATGGATTCGCCAGGGGTTCAACCCAACTTGACGGTCATGAAAGCAGGCTGCAAGGGTGGAACCCCTGACTGCCCCTGATTGCAAGCCTTCTGACCGTTGAGATCAACCTGTAGTCGGTTAAGACGCAGGACATGATTGCCGGGATCTCCCCTACTAAACGGGTTCGCGTTGGATCAGATGAATCGCTTGAGAAAAGGCTGCGATCGCCTCTTCCCACTGTTCCTGATCGATCAATGCCTCGCCCAATGCCTCATAAAGGCCAACACTGGGTTGCAGTTGAATCGCCTGTTGATAGTGGGCGATCGCCTCATCCCAACGGTCTTGTTGCCGCAACAGGTGACCCAACTCAGCGTGAGCCTGGGGATGGTCGGGTTGGAGTTGCAACGCCACTTGATAAAAGATGACAGCTTTATCAGGACGATCTTGTGAAGCAGATGCCTGTCCTAGTTTGCAATACAGGTCAGGGTCAGCAGGTTTAAACTCCAGTGCTTTATGGCAAAGATGCATGTTCTCTGGTTCCAGCGTGAGCGCATCGCGATAATGCTGCTCAGCCATGCCTCGCTTTTGCTGTGCCTGACGCTCCAGTGCAGCGGCTTGTTGACACAACACATCGCCAATCTTTTGATGAATGTAACCCAGACTAGGAGCCAATCGCAGAGTTTCCTGATAATGAGCGATCGCTTCATCCCAGCGTTCCAGTTTGACGCAGGTTTCCGCCAGATTGTAAGCCGACCAGGGAAAGGCAGGATGCAATTCCTGTGCGCGTTGAAAGGCGATCGCGGCGGGTTGCCACTGGCGCAATTCAAATAGGGCTGACCCCAGGTTGTGGTGCGACCAGGAACAGGTCGGATTCAGTTCGATCGCCCGTTGATAGGAGGCGATCGCTGCCTGCCATTGGTGCAACTTGAGACAGGTATCGCCCAGTTTGTGGTGCCCTTCCCAAAAATCGGGTTGCAGTCGGGTTACTTCGCGGAAGTGGTGTGCCGCATCTTGCCAGCGTTCCAGTTCAAACAGAGCATTGCCCAAATTATGGTGTGACCAGTGCAATGTAGGATTCACAGCTAGAGCCTGCTGATAGGCAGCGATCGCCTCCTCTAGCTGACGCTGACGAAACAGCAAATCTCCCAGTTGATGCTGGGTTTCCCAGAGGTCGGGTTGCAGTCGGGTTGCCGCCTGAAAACAGGGAATCGCTTGTTGCCACTGATCGTGTTGCACTAAGACATTCCCCAGTTTGAGGTAACCCTGCACCGAGTTGGGGTCAAGCTGGATCACTTTTTGAAAGCAAGCGATCGCCCCTTTCCAGTCGCCCTGTTGCTTTAACAGATTGCCCAACTTGAGATGGGGATCGGCAAATTTCGGGACAAGCTGCGCCACCTGACGATAGATGGCGATCGCTCCTTCAAGGTTGCCCCGCTCCAGAGTGGCATCCCCCACCTTCAACAACCCCTCAGCAGCCACAGAATTTGGCTCCAGAGCCAGTGCTCGATGCCAACACTGAGCCGCTTTTTCGAGTTGGTTGGTCTGACTCCAGACCTTTGCCAGGTTGCGATAAGCTCCAGCAAAGTCTGGCTTTAGCTCAATCGCTTTTTGATAACAGGCGATCGCCTCCTGCCACTGATGTCGCTGCGCGTAGAGACTGCCCAGATTGGCGTGAGCTTCGGCAAACTCTGGCTTCACTTGAATTGCCATCACGTAGCAACTCTTCGCTTCTTCCGTGCGTCCGGTGGCTTGCAGCGCATTCCCCAGGGTTTTGTAAGCGATCGCTGCTTCTGGTTCTAACTGCGACAGGGCTTGTTCGGCTGAGGCGATCGCCCCTTCCCAATTGCCATTGGCGTAGAACTGTTCAGCTTGCTGTCGATAATGGTGCAGCGGAGAGAGCGCATGGGACGTAGGGTGCGGGGAATGAAGGTTTTGAGCGGAGTCTTCTGCCACAAACCCGTTGGAATGACCGTTCGCATGATGCCCATTGGACTGAGAACCAGGATGGCTTGCACTCGCCGGGGGGGAATGCTTTGCAGATTGCCCGTTGGAGCCATTGGACGAAGATTGCTGGCTGCCCAGATCAATCGCCCGACGATAATACACAACGGCTTCGTCCAGTTTGCCCTGCTGGCTCAATGCCTCGGCAAGACACTGGTATGCCTCTGGATTTTGAGGATCGAGTTGAATGGCACGACGATAACAGGCGATCGCCTGTGACCACTTCTTTCGCTGAAACAGCAATTTTCCAGCACGAATGAAATCTCTAGGGTAAGCCTGCGTCTCGTTAGGTGTCTGCGAATCCTGCTGGGCTAAAACCTGAGTGGCAGTTGCTTGAACTGAGGAAACCATAAGCCTTCTCCGGATGCACAGTAGATTGGGCAAGGGTTTGAACTGCAACAGTTTAACCCTCATCCTTTCGCGGTATGTCATCCGATAGAGAGAAATTTGGTAAGAAAGCAGGGTGGAAGGTTAAAGGAGGGGAGTAAGGGAATGAGGGAGTAAGGGAGTAGAGAAGTCGTGATTGGATGTGTCAATTAGAGCGTGTCAGTCATCCGTTTCACCCGCCCGCACGTAAACGGCGGGCTAACCCACAAAGTCCACTCAAGGGGACTAAAACCCGCTTCCAGTCTGCTTTAGCAGACTTCATCTCATGAGCCCGCACTTCAGTCGCGGGTGGGTTAGAGCGAAGGCAGGATGGGGTTTTATAGCCGTAGCCACATTCCATGGAGCGAAGGCGAGTCAGAAAGCCTCCCCAGCAGTAGGGGTTGAGCTGCTCGCTTTGTCCTAAGCTTTCTGACCAAAGCTATCCACAAAATTCTGGACACACCCGTGATTTACTCTATTACCCCTTTACCCCTTCTACCCCTCTACCCCTCTACCCCTCTACCCCTTTACCCCTTCTACCCCTCTACCCCTCTACCCCTCTACCCCTCTACCCCTCTACCCTATCACTCCTATTTCCTACTCCCCACCCTCTAGCGTCCTCACCGTCAACACCTGTGGCGGCGTGGAATCTGGCGGATAGAGAAATGAGAACTCGACTAAACGGCGATCGCCTGCTGGCATTTCCAGGGTCACCAGAGGTTCCCCTTGTTGCCCGCGTCGCTGCACCAAGTGGACATAGCGGGTGCGAGGCACGCCCTGATCGTCGCTGTAACGCAAACGCACTGTCCCTCTGAAAAAAGTAGCGGTGGGTAAGGGGTCAAAAAAGCGTAGTCCGTCGCGACTCAACCGATCTTCTTTAAGGGGTGTTTCGAGCGTCACGGTTACAGTCTGGGTCTGGTCTGTTGAGTTCTGCAACGGCAACGCCAGGTCGTATTGAATGCCATAGTTGCCATGGGCTTGATATGCCGTATCGGGATAACGCACCAGCATTTCAGCCGTTTGATTTTGCTCGGTGCCCAACCTGCCCGCCACCAGCGTACTCAATCCATAGGAAAAGGCTTCCCCTACAGCTGGAATCGTCAGATAGCTGGTAGTCGGGTTGTCAGTCACCTGAGCATTCCAGCGAGAGCCGAGGGCAACTCCTGCTACACGACTGTAGATCACGTTTCCGGGTGCGCCAGGGGGTGTAGGGGTGCGATCGCGTGGGGTTGACAGTTCCCCTGTATTCAGCAACGCCTGCCATTCTTCTAAATTGGGCGCACGCTCAGTGCCATCCGGGTTCAAACGCGCCAACAACGCCAAACTCGCCGCATAGACCGTGTCACTACTCCGCAACCGCATCAGGGTCGATCGCCCGTTCAGTGGTGGGTCGAGGGTTGCCACAGGAATCGGCAAATTCAGCAACATTTCATAACCCCCCGGTGGCACCACCACCTGCGCCGGAAAGAGTTCCGTTCTCTCGCCACGCAAAATGTCGCTGGTGACCCGACTGCCCGGTCCTGCATAGACTGTACCCAGTGGGTTATCGACCACCGGGGGGAGTTGGATAAAGGGAGCATCAGGTTGGCTCAAATAACTCGCCGCCTGGAGCACATCCACCGTAACGGGTTCATTACCCGGATTGTAGAGAATAATACCCAGGTATAAGCTGGTTAAATTATCAGGGGCGATCGCCCGAAAGACATGATGGGCAAATACATCAAATCGCCCTGAGAAGGGGAAGTTGAGGTGAGCCGCTGGGGTTGCTCTATTTTGGGGTGGAAAAGTGGAGAGTAGAATACCCTCATTGCCAACCAACTCTGGGCTATTACTGTTAAATACTGGAACTGCATCAAGTTGCCCCGGCAGAGGACGCACTTGCTGTGGTCGAACAATCTCTTGAGGGGTAGGGGTTGGCGTTGGTACAGGAGTTGGCACAGAAGTCGCTTGAGCCAAAGTCAGCAGCGAAAGAACAGCAAACATTGAGTTTCAAACGGTTTGTAGTAGGAGCTACTGATTATCATGTCATTAAAAGTCACTCTGCTTAAACAGCTTTAAAGCCTTGGGAAGATAATCTATGGCAAAAAAATCGAAAGGATTTAACGAACTACTGCGACTGAAACAGTATGAAGCGAATAGCGACGCCGCCCTAGAAAAGTTAGAAAAGCGGGTGCAAGCGAATGCCGCTTCGTTGAATATTGCAGGTATGGTGAAAAACCCCGCAGGACAGGAAAAAATGTCCGATGTGCTGGAGGCATTTGTTGAACCGTATTTGGACGACGCTGAAACGTTTGAAGCTCAACAAAAGCTATTTACGATCGCGATCGTTGCCTGGAATTTGGCACTTATGCCAGACGATAAGCGACCCGCAGAGTTAAAGAATTTTGTCCAAAAGCTGGCAGGTAGCAATAAGCAATTTGCAGCAGATACAACAGCCATTTTGGAGGAATTCATTGAACGAAAACAGCAATTCTTTGCGAATAACAAACGATATATCATCGATTTTGAATTGCAAAAGATGGGTAAAACTCACCACCTTTCTGTCGTTTCAAGCATGCCAGATAGCTCTCGACCGAAGTGACCGTGACTTGAGGATTAAGCAACAGGAGAGATGTTGAGGCTCAGTAAATTTGTTCTCCTAATGAGATGAGTTACTTAACTGTTTTGATATCGTCTTATGAGAGAAACTGCTGTTGCCCCAGAACAAAGACATTCTGAATCTACCTTTAGAAAACTGGTTCGCAGCCTGATTATCGGATTGGTCTTGGGCACGATCGCCGGCATTCCGATTGGTTGGTTTACTCATCGAGTGTTTGCTCAACAAAGAGCCGCTCAGGTGTTGCTCTGTCGTCAACAACACTATGGGCAAGCCGAAGCGACGTTGCAAGACCTTTGTGGCACGGTCTACTAGAAACTGAGTTTCTGTTAGATTTTCGGGTTATCCTGCAATTTCTGAATCAAACACCTGACAGCTAACGAAGCATTAGGCTGTAAGCCGTTGCAGAATAACCCGAAAATCAGCCACGATCGCCCCCCGGTTTTCATCGGTCAAAATCGGCACATGCACAAACAAGCCATGGCTTTGTGGCTGGTGCGATCGCAAATGCTTGAGCATGGCATAGTACAGTGCATTGCAGACAAACCGACCCGCATCGTCACTGATTTCGGTATAGTTCAACTCAGCCGTAAGCCTTTGCAGATCGAGTGTGCTGTGCAGAATTTCTGACTCAGTGATGGCTCTAGACTCTACACTTAAGCGCGATCGCGATTCTGCCATGCCACAACAGACCACCACATCCGGTTGCAGTTGAGTCACATGGGCGATCGCCTTCTGAGGAGCCAACTCAAAATCGACCGGGAGTTGCCGCAAAACGTGCCAGGATGGCGACGGGTTCTGTTGCCCAATCTCTAACAGCAAATCATCGGACGCATTCGATCGCTGATGGGGCATCCACGTTTGAAACGAGGTGAGTAGGAGTGTCTTAGGCATCGTGATGAGAGATGAGGACTGCTATAGTAAAGTATCGGCTCAAGAAGGAATAAAGGGCATGACACGAATCGCTGTAGTGGACTATGACATGGGAAATTTGCACTCCGCTTGCAAAGGCTTGGAGAATGCAGGTGCAGTCACCCACGTTACAGACTCTGCTAAAGAGCTAGAACAGGCAGATGCGATCGTGTTACCGGGAGTCGGCGCGTTTGACCCCGCCATTCAACATTTGCGATCGCGCGATTTGATCCAACCCCTCAAAGACATTATTGCCAGTGGTAAACCCTTTTTGGGGATTTGCTTAGGCTTACAAATCCTGTTTGACGGCAGCGAAGAAGGCAATGAGCCAGGATTGGGCATCGTTCCGGGTGTGGTGCGACACTTTCGCCCAGAGCCAGGAATCACCATTCCCCACATGGGCTGGAATCAGTTGCAGTTTACCCAGCCTGACCTCCCCGTGTGGCAGGGGCTTCCGGTCGATCCCTGGGTGTACTTCGTCCACTCCTATTACGCCGATCCGGCACAACCAGAGTTTACAGCCGCTACCATCACCCACGGTACTCAGACCATCACAGCGGCGATCGCCCGTGATAATCTCGTCGCTGTTCAGTTCCACCCCGAAAAGTCTTCAACAGCCGGGCTGAAGATTCTCTCTAACTTTGTGCAATACGTTCGTCAGCGCGAACTTGTCACTGCCTGACCCGTTCCATTCTGCCCATGAGCCTGCGCATCTATGGCAATCGCCAACTCAAAACATTGCCGGGGCAGGCGACTCGTCCCACTCCGGCACGAGTGCGTGAGGCAGTCTTCAACATCTGGCAGGGGGCGATCGAGGGATGCCACTGGCTCGATCTCTGTACAGGCAGTGGTGCCATGGGAGCCGAGGCATTATGTCGTGGTGCCGCGCAAGTCGTGGGCATTGAGCAATCCAGTCGTGCCTGTGCTGTGATCCAACAGAACTGGCAGCAGGTGGCTCACAGCGATCAGCGATTTCAAGTCATGCGAGGAGATGTGCTGAAGCGGCTTCCATCCCTTTCGGGACAGACCTTCGACCGCATCTACTTTGACCCACCCTACGCCAGTGGGCTATACGAACCTGTCTTTCGCCTGATCGTTGAGCATCAACTGTTGGCACCTGATGGTGCGATCGCCGCAGAGCACAGCCCAGAGCACTACAGCGAAATCGCCATGCAGCAACTCCTGTCAACGATTCCCCCGCTCTACCTCAGTCAATATAAGAGCTATGGCAACACAGCGATCGCTTTTATAGCCGTAGCCACATTTGATGGGGCGGAAGGCGAGTCAGGAAACTTTCCCAGCATCAGGGCTTGAGCCACTCGCTTTGCCTTAAGCTCTCTGACCAAAGCGATATTACGCTGTCACCAACGCCTCCACCGATCGCCGGGGGATGTCGTACACCATGAAATCATGCGCCATGATGGTGTGTGGAAAAATAGCTTTCGCCTCAGCGAGCAAGTCATCCAGCACAATCGCATTACCGGGCGCATAGCGGGGGCTAAAGTGAGTCATGATCAGTTGCTTCACACCCGCATTGAGTGCCACTTGCGCTGCCATCGTCGAGGTAGAGTGTAGTCGCTGATAGGCTAACTCTGCGTCCTGGTGGGCAAAGGTTGCTTCATGAATCAGCACATCAGCATCCTCTGCTAACTTGACAGAGTTGTCGCAATAAATCGTGTCCGTGCAGTAGACAAATTTGCGTCCAATTTCCGGCTCCCCACACAAATCAGTGCCTTTGACCACCCGCCCATCTGGCAGGGTAATGGTTTCGCCCCGCTTCAACTTGCCATAGAGAGGACCTGGGGGAATACCCATAGCAGTGGCTTGTTCCACATTGAACCGTCCGGGTTTGTCTTTTTCGGCAACGCGATAGCCAAAGGCAGGCACACGATGAGTCAGAGGCTCACAGGAAACGACAAACTCATCGTCTTCAAACACCACCCCCGGTTGCACCGTGTGAACCTTAACGGGGTAAGAGAAGTGAGTTTGAGAATAGCGTCCACAGGCTTTCAAGTACTCATCGAGCTTGGGAGGACCATAAATATCGATGCGACTGGGGTTGCCTGCCAATCCACAACTCGCCAGCAGACCCATCAATCCGTAGGTGTGGTCGCCGTGCATGTGGGTGACAAAAATGCGGGAAATTTGACTGATGCGAATGTCACTTCGCAAGATTTGGTGTTGTGTCCCTTCGCCGCAATCAAACAGCCATGCCTCGGCTCGCTGCGGTAGCCGCAGGGCAATGCTAGAGACGTTGCGCGATCGCGTGGGTACTCCCGAACTGGTTCCTAAAAATGTAAGTTGCAAGACTGAGTTAACCTAATTGCCTAAACATCAGCATCCTATCCCTATCCTGCCATAGGATTCGAGCAGACTGAATGCTCCTTCAGAGTACTCCTGAAGAGGAACAGTTCTGATTTTTAGGGAAATTGCGGCAAATTTGGGTGAAATTCTAAAAAAAATCTTTGAAAGGAGTTTATTAGCTCAACCCATAGCACAATGCTTTTAGTTGCAGTGTTATTTGTTCATCCTCTAACTAAAGAGATAGTCCGATAGGACAAATTTATACCGTTAAGGAGAAAGGGTTCTCGTTACAGCCTTATAGAATCTTCTCGTGAACATTCCTATAGACATGCTGTTTAAGGTTCTGTCTTTCCATTCACCTGCCCCTATTGTGCTTTATCTGCTGCAAATGCTATGAATCAGCCCCTTGACTGCACGGTGATAGCAATTCCTGGACTTGCTCTATCCGTCCCAGAACTAGTATCTACTCCAATGACATCTGTAAATCGATTGTTGCCCCATCTCCTGGGGATATCTCTTCCTGGAGAGTTTAATTTAGATACCCTGTGGAATACCCTGATTGCCCTGGCTGGGGGTATTTTGATCCTGATTATCGGTTGGATCATTGCAGCGATCGCGGCTTCAGTAACCCGTGGTTTGCTGCGACGCACTGACCTTGACAATCGCCTCGCCAACATGATGATGCCAGGAGAGCGGGCAAATGCTGGGTCTGCCATTGAAAAATGGGTTCCCACGATTGTCTTCTGGATTATTTTCATCATTGCGATCGTTGCCTTCCTGGATGCGCTGCAACTGACTACGGTTTCCCAACCGTTAAACAACTTCCTCAATCAGATCTTTGCCTTCTTGCCCCGTTTGGGTGCGGCGGCTCTCCTGGTTGGGGTTGCCTGGTTAGTGGCAACGATCGCCCGTGCGTTAGTGGTGCGGACAGCGACTTCTTTTGGCATTGACCAGCGATTGAGCCAGGCAGATCCCGATGCCCCTCCAGAAAACCAGTTTCTACTCAGTCAGACCCTGGGAAATGCTCTGTACTGGTTTGTTTTCCTATTTTTCTTGCCCCTGATTTTAGGAGTTTTGAATCTGCGCGGTCCCCTGGAACCCGTTCAAAACTTGCTCAACAATTTCCTGGGCGCACTGCCCCGCATTGTGGAAGCGATCGTCATCGCTCTCATTGGCTGGTTTATCGCTCGGATTGTTCGGGGAATCGTCACCAACCTGTTAGCCGCAGCAGGAACCGATCGCCTGGGTAGCCGATTTGGGTTACGCCAAACCACTGGCGGTTCTTCGCTGTCGGGGATCATTGGCACGGTCGTATATGTGCTGATTTTGATTCCACCGGCGATCGCCGCTCTGGATGCGCTAGAGATTGAGGCGATCTCTGCCCCAGCCACAGCCATGCTCAATCAGATCTTGCAGGCACTTCCACAAATCTTTACGGCTGTGCTGATCCTGGTCGTGGCGTATGTCGTTGGACAGTTTATTGCCGATCTGGTATCCAGCGTGCTCACCAGCTTTGGTTTCAACAACATCTTCTCCTGGCTCGGCTTACAACCTACTACCACTCCTGCACCGACTCCGGTTGATCCTTCGGCGACCGTTTTGCAACCTGGGCAACCGACTCAACCCACAACCCGCACTCCCTCTGAGATCGTGGGAATTATCGCCTGGGTTGGGGTGATGTTGTTTGCGATCGTCGCTGCCACCAATATTCTCAACATTCCAGCCTTGACTGCGATCGTGTCTGGCTTGTTGCTGATCTTTGGGCGCGTGTTGGTCGGTCTGGTTGTGTTTGCCGTCGGTTTGTACCTGGCGAACCTTGCCTTCTCACTGGTGACTAGCTCTGGTGGACGGCAAGCCCGCATCTTGGGGCAAACCGCTCGCGTTGCGATCATTGCACTGGCATCGGCAATGGCTCTGCAACAAATGGGCGTTGCAACCAATATTGTTAACCTGGCATTTGGTCTATTACTGGGGGCGATCGCCGTTGCGATTGCTCTCGCCTTTGGCCTGGGTGGACGCGATGTCGCCGCTGAGGAACTGCGGGGATGGTTGGCCTCCTTCCGCCGCGACTCCTAAGGAGCGGGTTGCAACCCGTTTAGTCTAATTTCTCTCTTTAAAGAAGTCGGAGTTCTCAGCGAACCCCGACTTCTTTACTTTCTAAGGATGAAATCACAGTATTCTCTAATGAGCGATCGCCATGGCTGCAAAGATAGTCGTGATGAGAAATGTACACATGCCAGGGTTCTACTCTTGCGCCCGCTCTCACTTACAGGGTTACACGGCTATACCAGGGAAAGCCAGGTCAAAACACAATCGATCATGCGAAATCACAGCAAAAACTTCAATCGGGCAAGACCTATTCAGGCAAACGGTTCCTTAAGAGGAGTGGTTGACCCCAAAAATAAATTTGATTTCTTTAGGTTTCGGGTTTCTAGTCAGAGCCAGTTTAGTGTGAGCTTAACAGGGCTGAGACAAAATGCTGATCTCGCGCTGTATCAAGGCAGACGCTTAATTGCCCAATCAAGACAGGGCGGCACCGCAGCGGAGTCTATCACGGGCACCTTGCAACCGGGCACGTATTTTTTGCGAGTGGCCGTGCGTGGAGCAAGAACTCGCTATCAACTCCAGCTTGCAAGTTCGCCGCTTGGAGCTTCGTTTCCCATTGGTCAAGGACCAACCCCATGGTTTTATAGTGATGAATTTGGCTATGAGAGACTCCCTGCAAACCCCAATGAGTTAATTTTTTTGGATGCAACGGTGAGTTCATTTCTAGGAGATGAGACTGCTTTCTATAACGCTTTGAGCTTCCAATATCCTGACATTGCGACGACATTATACACCAATGCGATCGCCCTCACCTCAACCCGAGAATCTGCCGAATTTGCGAATGGTCGTCCCGATCGCTACTTTGTTAACAGTCGTAATGAAACGGTGTTTGTCCCCGGATTTGCTGGCTTGTATGGTGGTCAACCTGCTGCCGAAACGATTTACTTTCCTCGGTGGTTCTCTTAAAAGCTCATGGATAAAGTCAATCACGATTAGCAACGTCCAAGAGGTTTGTTATAGTGGTCGAGGTTGTGGCTACACAATCCCTAACTAAACGCACTACCACCTGTAACTTTTGGTCACGTCAATCGTCCTGAATTGTAGTCATGAGCGTGTGAGGAGCCTGGAATGACTTCTGCAACCCCAAGCCGTTTGAAACAGTTGTGGTTAAAGCCGTTGTTGAAATTAGCCCAAAAATCGTGGTGGATGTCTCTGTTGGTCTGGTTAGCCGCGATCGCCCCAGCCCATGCAGCTTTAGAGTTGCGGGTGGCGATCGAACAGGATGTTTCCCGGGTGACGTTGGGTAGCTCTACTCCAGCAACGGTGCGAGATGCCTCCGGTCAAGTGTTAGCCCAATTACCGGCAGGTGGAGCTGTGACGGCTCAGGCAGCATCCGGAGCTATCCAGGTTAACCAATTTCAAACAGGACAAGTTTGGGTTGAACCCAGTAACGGGGGCTTTGTGTTTATTGGCGATCGCTGGTATCGCGGACGCACCATGGTCGTCCCCACTGGAGGTGGGCTGACTGCCGTCAATTATGTTGATTTAGAACAATATCTCTACAGTGTTGTCGGTGGCGAGATGCCGACCAACTGGCCTCTTGAAGCTCTCAAAGCGCAGGCGGTAACGGCTCGATCCTACGCACTCTATCAACGTCAGACCAGTGCGAATGCGGTCTTTGATGTCGGTGACACAACCGCATGGCAGGTGTATCGTGGGGTTGAAGAAGAAACCAACACCACTCAAGCTGCCGTTCAACAAACCGAAGGGCAAGTTTTAACCTATAACGGGCAAATTATCGAAGCAGTGTTTCACTCCTCATCAGGTGGACACACTGAAAATGTCGAAGATGTTTGGACGCAAGCCCTACCCTATTTGCGTGCTGTTCAGGATTTTGACCAGGGTGCCCCCGTCTATCAGTGGAATGAAACTATCCCGGCTGATCGCCTGCGGCAGGTGATCCCCGGTATTGGCAACATTCTCTCCATGGTTCCCGATCGCACCACCCCCCGTGGTCGCATTGTCACGATGCGCGTTACAGGGGAAGGCGGAACTCGAATTGTCAGTGGGGCTGAATTGCGGCGATCGCTGCAACTGAGAAGCACGCTGTTTTCCGTGACACCGATCCTGGGACAGGTTGCCAGTGCCGGAAACGTTCCCTCCATTCCCACCGGATTTCTCATTACTGGACGCGGATTTGGTCATGGCTTAGGCATGAGCCAATGGGGAGCTTACAACCTGGCATCCCAAGGCTACAACTATCAGCAGATCGTGACCCACTACTACACCGGGGCAACCCTTGCCAAGATTCAGGTCGAATAATGGCATTCTCTAAAAGCAGGAACGCGATTAATCGCGTTCCTGCTTTTAAGGTGGCTGTAATGTGCCTATTTTTTTAATATCCTTCCAGGCGTCTGCGCCATTCAGCGTCGATCTGGTCTGATTGGGCAAGTTCCTGCTCGGTCAGATCCGTTTCTGTGGTGTATGCCAGATTGCTAGCCGTAACCACCGTCTGGGCTGCAAACTGATGGGCATAGCTGAGTTTGCGTTCCAGATCCTCGCCCCCTTCGTTCAGCAGCATCGCTCGTTCCTGGCGATCGCTGTTCCGAGCTTCGACCTTGCGGTTACGCCATTTGATCCAAAAGTACCGAACGAGCGGAACGGTTAAGAAGGCGATACCGTAGCCCAACAAGACCCAATAAATTCCACTCACAAAGGCAACTAAGCCACCGATCTCAGCGGCGATCGTGCCATCTGCCAGCAGCACGCCCAACGTGATCGCCCCTGCCAGGTTCAACACGCCCAAGCCGATTGCCACCGAAATTTGTCCAGCGTTGGCTTCACTAAATCGCCACAGGGCTTCTCTGAGGTAAGCAGAAACGCTAGTGGCGCGGCTTTCAGTCGCAGTAACTTGCAACTCTGGAAAGTGGTAAACAATTTGTCCATCGGGGCTGACTTCAGGACGACCATTAAAGCGGCTCAACACAGGTAACATAAAGCTCTCATATTCCCGGTCAAAGCCACTGCCCAGGTCATCCAGATAAGGGGCAATCTGTTCAGCAACAACGGCTCCCCGATTGTTACGAATTACCGTGGCGATCGTCCGCCAGCGTCGATCTTCCAGATCCGCGTTGGGGTTACCATCGCCAAACAAGAAGGAGAAAATCGACTCCAAAAAGTTCATGCGATTGCCGTCGCTATCTCGGTGGAAGTGTTGACGACGATAGGAGCGGCGATCGTAGTAGTCGGGGTAAAACACCCAAAACAGATCAGGACCAAACCAGAACCGAGGAAAGAAGATGAAACCACCACCGGAATCATCGCGGCGATCGCCCTCTCCGTCGCGACTGGAATTGAGCGCAATCAGAATAATGGTGATTGCCGCAATAATCAAAACAATCGAAGCAATCAGCAGAATACCAAAGGAAATGCGAATCAGGTAGAACAACAGCTTCCAAACTTTATTCCACCATTCCTGCAATCGCAGTCGAAAATATTTGCTCTGTAAGACGCTCCGAAAGTTGCGGGGAAAGAGATAGGCAATCTCCCCGGTGTCAGATACTTGTAAATGTCCACCCGCTTCTGAGGCAAGTGCCAATAGCCCCTGTTCAGCGACTTTAATGTCCAATCCGGCTTGAGAAGCGACATCTCCGACGGTGACGCGGTAGTCTAACTTCTCTACTGCCTGCATGATGGTAGGGTTTGGAGCCATATCCTTACTTCTGTAGACCTGAGACTCTTCCTTAAGTATAGAATTTTGAACCAAAGCATTGCAGTACTGGAATTACGGCAATCGTTGAAGCGGAGTTAGTAGGATTAATTCTATCCAAATAAAGGATTTTCCTGCTGTTGAGTCTTCGGTGGGGCTATACCGCCGTTTGCCCGCACAAGCAAAGCATAAAAGCAAACCATAAAAGTTATCTCATTCGCCCTCTGAATGCAAATTAAAGTAGATTCAGGATTTGAAGCGGCGTGAGGTAGTCTGATTCAGGCAAGGATGCAGACTAAGAGAGCAACAGGGAGAGGGTGTGAGCATGGGCATTTCATACTCTCCTACCATCCTTCTCTCCAGGGCACTACCGGGTTTGGTTCTCAAAACTGTACACTTCGCTTCTGCGTCCTAAGGTAGACTGTAATTGCGTCGCTTACCCTATCTGTCACGCTTCATTTAACAAGAACAGCTATTATGCCTAGAACCCAACGCAACGATAACTTTATCGACAAAAGCTTTACGGTCATGGCGGACTTGATTCTCAAGTTGCTGCCCGCTAACCAAACCGCTAAAGAGGCGTTTGCCTACTATCGAGATGGCATGTCTGCTCAAGCTGATGGTGAATATGCCGAAGCGTTGGCAAACTACGAAGAAGCCCTGAAGTTAGAAGAAGACCCCTACGATCGCAGCTTCATTCTTTACAACATCGGCTTGATTCATGCCAGTAATGGGGAGCACGATAGAGCTCTCGGCTATTATGAGCAGGCATTAGAGTGCAATCCCCGGATGCCCCAGGCGTTGAATAACGTTGCTGTGATCTATCACTACCTGGGTGAGCAGCAGCAAGAAGCAGGTGATTCAGATGCCGCAAACTCCTACTTCGATAAGGCAGCTGACTACTGGCAGCAAGCTATTCAATTAGCACCCAATAACTACATCGAAGCGCAAAACTGGCTCAAAACCACAGGACGCTTAAAGATTGACGTGTTCTAAGAAGGCTAAATCCCCTGATTTCTCGTTGAACGGAAGAGTGGAACACGAGTTCATTCAACATTTCATCGCTCAAATGCTTTGCAGGGGCTTGGCATCGCCAAACCCCTACATAACGATGTGGCGAATGTATCAGTCCCTGGCGAATGAATTCATAGCTATCAAAACGATGTCCACCGTCGCGGACTACCGGAACTCAAAGGTTGGCTCAACCAACGCAGGTCGGTTGTGTTTGAATAGCTGCGGTTTCAACTGCCAAAATTCTGAGCGCCAACTCAGGTTAATTAAGCAACTTTGCCATTAGGAGGGGAAACTTTCTCCTTAAAGAGTTTTCCTGCACTGAAAGCCGGAACACGAGTTGCTGGAATTTTCATGGCTTCGCCACTCTTGGGATTGCGCCCCTCACGTTCTTTGCGTTCGCGAGGTTCAAACGTTCCAAAACCAACTAACGTCACCTTTTCGCCACCAGCAACGGCATCTTGAATGACTTCAAACGTAGCGGACAAAATTCGATCCGCTTCTTTTTTAGTGACACCTGCTTTTTCTGCAACCGCGTCAATTAATTCACCTTTATTCATGAAACTCAGTCCTCACAAGCATCTGGAGCATTTAGAAAAAAATTGTAGTGCAGATGTATAGAAATAAATCAATTAAATCGGGAATTTTATGTGAATTGAGATGCAGTTGTTCTGATTGTAAGGTTGTTGGAGTCGTTGAAGAGTTGGTTTAGAACGACACAATACACTGTTTATAAATCGACCAGAGACACCATTTGAGTCTCAACGTTAGTTCCGTCAATGTGCATAAAAGCCAGACAAATAGGCAGTTTGAAGCGTCTTGGTCCAGCACTTCCCGGATTCAAAAATAAGATCCCATCTCGCTGTTCGATCTGGGGTTTGTGAGAGTGACCACTGATAACCACCTGCACCTCTGCTCCCAATTCAGCAAGGTTAAGATTTTTTACAATGTGGAGCAGATGAATGGCTACGGACTCAACGGTGACTGTTTGCTCCTCTGGAAGTGCTTCCGCCCACTCTCCTTTGTCGTTGTTGCCTCGCACCGCAATGACCGGAGCGATCGCCTCCAATTTTTCTAATACCTCCGGCGCACCAATATCGCCAGCATGAAGGATCAAGTCTGCCATCTGTAGAGCGGCGATCGCCTCTGGACGCAGTAATTTGTGTGTATCTGAAATGACTCCAACGTTAGTTGCCATCGGTCAACTCCTTCTGCCCTTTCTCTAATTTCTTCTAACGTCAATTTAGGTTAGGGAGATTTCCAGAAAACAAACTACCTGTAAGGGCGTTTTCAAGAATCATACCTGCATTCAGCAATCTCACTAATTAAAAAAAACCTCCTGTCTTACAGGAGGTTGAGGCATTAGTACTAACTATTGCTAGCCCAAAACTTATGCTGCAAGTTGATTAAGCTCTGCTTCTAACATCCGAACCAACTCTTGATCACCCCGTTCGCGTGCAACTTTAAGACGACGCTGAACGTTTTGCAGCAAATTAGCTTTGTGAACTTTTGCTGTGTGCACTTTGGTGATGTAGTTGCGAGACAAGGTCGGGGGAACCCGATCGGCTTGCACTTGAGGTGCAGTCTGTACCGTGGTCGTAGTGACGCCTTCGGTATTTCGATTGACCTGATAAGTTACACCACGATAGGTCAAGTTGTAGGAAGTAGGTATCGCTGCCTGAGCCGCTTGGACACTCGGATCAACCATGTAAGTTGTTCCCCGATAGGTCAGCACATAAGGTGAACGATAACCATTAGCCGCTTTAAAAGGAGCCTGAACCCCTGCTGAGGCTGTTTGATTGTAGTCGTAAGCGTTGCCGCGATAGATGAGTTTCATATGATTCGCTTCCCCAGATAACTCTAGATTGACTTGTCGAAGAGAAGCGCGTTCCTTCGGGGGTGCCCCTACTTCCGTCCACCTACTACGCAGTCAAAGGCGCACAAAGGGGATGAACGATTTTTCTTCTGTATCTAAATTTACCATTTGCCATCTTGGATCTGATACCCCCCAAAAGAAGGAAACTACGACCTAAATTGCTACAATTACCTATCAGCCTCAACTTCAACCCCCAGGGTAGATTTTTCGCCTTTGCAAAAAATTTACGTTTCCTCACACATCCTTCTTAATCCGAACTATAGCAATCCTATTTGATTTGTGAAAAAAGCTGTTTGTGAAAGTGCCCGCCCAAAGGGCGGGCACTTTCACAAACGATTTAGGATCGCTATATGTCGAACCAGGGCGAATGGTATTTCGCCCCTAACCTCAAATTGCACTAGATTAACCTGAGCTTGGGATAAGGATCTTGGCGGTTGAAACCACAGCGGTAGAAACAAAACCGACCTGCGCTGGTTCGGCAAACCTTGATTTTCCTTAGTCTGCGCAAGCGGGCTTGGCTCAGATAGCCGCGAATTGATTCGCCAGGTGTTTAATCCGAATTGACGTTAGATTAGCCAGATCGCCCGACTAAGGATCACGAATTTATGAAGGTGTAATTCCTGGCGTAGGGACGTGGCATTCGATCAAAAGCCCTTGCCATTGGTTCAGAACCCTCTGCCGAATGCCGCGCCCGTACATGGGGTTGTCGTTTTTCAGGTTATTTAATTCACGATCCTAAGGACTTACACAACGGGTTTTCGGATCGATTCTAAATTGCTTTTGAAAAACCAGTAGTGGCACGTCTTTTAAGGAAAGTGTCAAATACTGCCGCGATATTGCGGATCAGCAATCGCCCAACGGGGGTTACTTGAATGTGATTGGGTGTATGTTCAATTAACCCGTCGATTTCAAGTTGCCTTAAAGCGGCTTGTTCTCCTGCAAAGTGATCATCAAATTCCTGATCGAAACTGAGATGATATTTCTCTTGCAACGCCTCTTTTGACAGTTGAAACTGACACATCAATTCCATAATGATTGTCCGACGAACAATATCTTCGTGACTCAGGGAAACGCCCCGTTCGATCGGCAACACGTCTAAATCGATCGCCCGATAAAAGTCTTTCAGACGTTTGTGATTTTGCACATAGACATCGTGCAACATGCTGATCGAGGTCATGCCAAAGCTAACCAAATCTGATTCTGGCTTAGTGGTGTAGCCCTGAAAGTTGCGGTGCAGTTGCCCTTCCCGTTGGGCGATCGCCAATTCATCGTTGGGCTTAGCGAAATGATCCATGCCAATGTAGACATAACCATTGCTGGTTAGCTCCTCAATCGTCATCTGCAAAATGTCTAACTTTTCTGAGGCTTGCGGCATGGCTTCTTGTGGCAACCGCTTCTGAATGGGTTTGAGCCAAGGCACATAGGCAAAGTTGAAAACGGCAATGCGATCTGGGTTTAGGGCGATCGTTTGACGAATAGTTTCTCTGAAAGTTTCGAGGGTTTGATAGGGCAATCCATAGATTAAATCGACGTTAACACTATCAAAATTGGCTTCTCGCATCCAATCCATGACGTTAAACAGCAGTTCTTTGGGTTGAACTCGATTAATCGCTTCCTGTACAACCGGGTTGAAATCTTGAATCCCAAAACTAATGCGGTTAAATCCTAACTGGCGTAAAAAGTGTACATACTCACGGTCGAGGTACCGGGGGTTTACTTCCAGTGAGATTTCGGCTGCTGGATCAAAGTTAAATCGATCATGCAACGCTGTCCATAACCGTTCAACCTGTTGCAGCGAAAGGTAATTGGGTGTACCGCCACCCCAGTGGAGTTGGTGTACGGGGCGATCGCCATCGATCAACGCATCGACTTGATGAATATTGCGAATTAAGTAATCGATATACGGGTCAGCCAGTTCTTTGCGAGAGGTGATAACAGTATTGCAACCACAAAAATAGCAAGCCGTTTCACAAAAGGGAATGTGACAGTAGAGCGATAAAGGTGTTTTTTTATAGTTTCCAATGGCGATCGCGGCTCTAAAGTTAACGTCCTCAAACTCTGGTTTTAACTCAGTTGCAGGAGGATAACTGGTATAGCGAGGCAGCGGTTGATCGTATTTGCGGAGTAATTGCGGATCAAATTGAATAGTTGGCAATGAAAACATGGGTAGTGTTTCTCTCAGGTTTTCTCGGTGCAGGTGGAGATGTTTAATAAAGCTTGGAATGAATGACTACAGACAAACCCTACCCCTGCATCACCTCCCCTTGGTGAGGGGAGGTTGGGAAAGGTCAAATGTGTAGCTCTAGAAAAATGGCTAACTAGCTAAATGCTATATTCCGGGACAGGTGTAGCAGCATGATGGGGCGGACGCTCCGTTGCTCCGGGAATCGCTTGACGAGTCAACAGGTCAAACACATGTTCACCAATGACAGCTTTCACATCATCTTCTAAAGCATGCACCACATCTCGATTTAAGGTAAACGCATAATTGGCTTCAGCAATAATGCGTTGGATGGTGTCTTCGTCCACAGGCAGAGCATTTAGCGCATCACGATATTTTTCCTTAAACAATCGCTTTGCGTCCGGTGTAGGCAACTGTTCAAACTCATGCAGAGCAGTTCCCTGACCCTCAGGCAAGTTCAATGCATTACGGACAATATTTTTGAGGGCTTGCCCACCGGAAAGGTCGCCCATATAACGGGTATACGAATGAGCAATGAGCAGAGCAGGGTCAGTATTGGCAACTTCGTGAATGCGATCGACATACACTTTTCCTTCTGGAAGAGGTGTAATTTGTTCACGCCAGTTATCACCGTAGTAATATGCCAAATCACGCTCTAAATTCGCTGTACGGTTAATCTCTGGAAAGTAGATCGGCTTCACAGCAGGGTGCTCTTGATGGCGTTGTAGCTCATCTTCTAACGCACGATATACAAAGTAGAGATTGGCTAATAATTTGCGGAATGGTTCGCGTTCTACAATTCCTTTCAAAAAGCATTTCATGTATGCAGTGTTTTCAGCCGCCGTGTGGGAGTGTTTTGTACCTTCTCGCAGGCGCAGGGCTAAATCATGACTCATGGGACATTCCTCTAGGAGATTCCTCAGTGTTAAACGCGGGGCTCAAACGGTTGAGACATCCATTAAGCACTCTATAACTATTTGGCGATTAATTGTGATAGTTTTTATAACTTAACGATTTAACAGGATTCTTCTAGCGATCGTTACAATCCTGTAATGAGTCTTGTCCTCATTGCACAGCTATCATAACTTAATAGTTATCGAATCCATCAAGTATTTCCTATCTATGGTCAATTCTCCATCCAAACCCATTCTGGAGACGTCAGATAAAACCAAAGCATTAACAGAAACTATTCTGACTCCCCGGTTTTATACAACCGATTTTGAAAAAGCAGCAGAGCTAGATCTATCGGCTCAGGATGCTGAGTTGCAAGCGATGTTGGCAGAGATGCGAGCCGACTATAATCGACATCATTTTGTCCGAGACGAGTCATTTGAACAATCTTGGGAGCACATCACAGGTACAGCACGCAAAGCGTTTATCGATTATTTAGAGCGATCCTGCATCTCTGAATTTTCCGGTTTTTTACTGTTTAAAGAACTCTCACGCAAGTTAAAAGAGCGTAGTCCTCTCTTGTCTGAAATGTTTAACCTGATGGCACGCGATGAAGCGCGACATGCAGGTTTTCTCAACAAAGCCATGGGAGATTTTGGCTGCACCATGGATCTGGGATACCTGACAAAAAATCGGGTGTATACCTTCTTCCCAATTGAGTGGGTGTTATATACGGTTTATCTCTCTGAAAAGATTGGTTACTGGCGTTACATCATTATTTATCGCCATTTAGAGAAGCACCCTGAAAACCAGTTCTATCCCCTGTTCCACTATTTTGAGAGTTGGTGTCAGGATGAGAACCGTCACGGGGACATTTTCAAAGCATTATTGCGCTCACAACCCCAACTCTGGCAAACCTGGCAATCACGCTTGTGGAGTCGGTTTTTCTTGTTGTCCGTGTTTGCGACTCATACCCTTACAGTGCACGAACGGGCAGAGTTTTATCACATTTTAGGACTTGACCCAACCGAGTTTGATGCAGAGGTGATTCGCAAAACCAACGAGACAGCCGCGAGAGCATTTCCATCAATATTAGATACGGATCATCCTGAGTTCTTTAAGCGGTTGCATCGCTGTTCTGATTTGAATAAACAGCTTTCAGAGATTGATCGCTCTAACCAACCAAAGTGGCTGAAAACATTACGCAAGTTGCCATTGCAAGCTGCAATTGTAGGGCATTTGTTGCGAATTTATCTGCTTAAGCCAATTGATGCTGAAGCATTGCGATCGACCGTTCGCTAAATGGCGTTGCTGAATGCAGGTATGATTCTTGAAAACGTACCGCGGCTGTAGGGGCGTTTCGCGAAACGCCCCTACCCAGTGATCTGCCACAATCAAACATTAAATCGGCATGAGAAGTCGGAGTTTTAAACAACTCCGACTTCTGTTTTTGTGGACGTCAAATTGAGTTTAAACTTCCTGTGAGGCAACTAAAGCCGTATTGTCTCGGTTCACTTGCTCGTGGAAAAACTGGATCATTTTTTGATCTTCGCCTTTGATGTGGTGAACTAACCACTCTGCTAAAAAGCCTGTTAACTCGTCGATCGCCCCATCACCTTGCTCATGAAACTTTTGAACTAGAGCGATCACTTTAGTTTTTAACCGTTCATGGGACAACTTGTGGCGATCGTATCCCGGATAGCGGTGAGTTTGCATCAACTCCTCCTCGCTTTGGAAGTGGCGAATCGTATGAGTTGCCAAGGTACGAAGTAGGTCTTCAATGATTGGTAATGTAGCTCGCTGCATCATAGCTTCATGCAGTGAGTTGACAATATAAAACAGGACTTGATGTTCCCGATCGACCTGAACATTTCCAGTACAGTATTCATCAAGCCAAAATGCGATCGGCATAATTCAGTTTTGAGTTGGGAAATCACTAAAAGGTTTGTTTTACAGTACAACTTAAATTTGAGGTTTTTGTGAGGTGCCGTCAGACTATGAGACTTGTAGCGATCGCCCTTCACTCATGAACTGAACCATCCGGCATGATAGCCCCTTGCAAGTCAACATCGGTCAGAATAGCTCCCGTCAAGTCAGCCCCTCGTAAATTCGTTTTTTGCAAGATCGCTCCAGTTAAATCGGCATAACTCAAGTCTGCCTTGCTCAGGTTTGCCTCTCGCAGATCCGTTGGCTTTAAGCCCTGTTGCAACGTGCGATTGAGATGAGCACGACACAACTTTGCCCCTGCTAAATTGGCTCGATAGAGCACCGCTCCACTCAAATTGGCGTAGGACAGATCGGCATCGATCAAGGTGGCATGTCCTAGATCGGTGACCTGATCGGAGGTGGGTCGCAAGTCGGTTTCAAACAAATTGGCACGATATAACCTGGCGTAAATGAGGTTAGCTCCACACAGACTGGCTTTACTAAAGTTGGCGTATTCTAAGTTGGCGTAGCTCAGTTTTGCGCCACTCAGATCGGCTTCCCGCAACACTGCCCGATAGAGATCGGCTTCACTCAAATCCGTTCCCCATAGGATCGCTTCACTCAAATCTGCTTCTCGAAAACTGGCTCGACTGAAGTCCGTTTTCCCTAACCGAGATTGCCGCAGATCTGCCTGATTCAGATTAATGCCATGGAGGTGAGCATTGTGCAAATCGGCTTCCTGTAATTTGATCTTTTGGAAGCTTCGTTCTCCATCAAGATAGTAATTCAAAATCTCTTCAACATTCATGCGCGATCGCCCCTGGATCATCCTATAACGGTCAACTCGAACTCATCGTAAGGATTAAAAGAAAGATTCAGTATTGCTGTTGTCGTAATCCATGTTCGCCTGTGGAGTTCTGAGGTGATTTGACTACGGTGATGTGTCTCGTGATTCAACAATCTATCACTTGTTATACAACGCTATGGTTTCTAAACAGTTGAAGTAATCATGTTATTTCTTCTAGGATTTATCAGTGAGTCGTTTAAGCGGTGGAATAAACAACAGCGCGATCGCCAATACAATTGCTGTAACTGCAATCAGAGGAATACTCAACTGTCGCACTGCGATCGCCACCAACGCCCACACAATCACCAACACATACGCCCAATCTTGATAACGAAACGCAATCACAGCCGCGATCGCCGCACTCACCCCAATCATAATGGCAGTCCACACCTCAGCCGATATTCCGCCTCCTGTCCAGCCCAGGCTATACAACGCAGTCGCCACGTTCACAACTGTTGCCACCGTGATCCACCCAAAATAAACACTCATGGGAATATACACCGACCACTGCTCTTGCCGCGATATTCGTTCATGTCTCGTTCTTAAGTGCAGATAAATCATGGCTAAGGGAATCAAAATACCCAACATTGCCACAACAGACAACACAAACTGACGACCCAAAAACAAAAAGACCCAAATAATTTGGGCAATACAGGCAGCGATAATCAGATAACTGGTGCGTTGCAACTTGATGTTGCGGTAATTTTCAGAGCGCAGTTGATAAACACCAAAGGCAATTAGCCCCGCATAAATGAGTCCCCAGATGACAAAGGCATAGTTTGCAGGAGTCACTTTTACATCGGCAAAGATAGTGTTGGAGATTTCACCAATATTGAGTCCGTTGAGCGGCGCAATGTTGGAGACAACATTCACTCCCAGCGTCCCAAGGATCGCGATGAGGGTGAGAATGGCACGGAGGCGATCGCTGTTAGAGGAGGCAGGTTGCATAGAAATAGGGAATGGGGAGTGAGGAATGGTAGAAGCGCGATTTATCGCGTCTGTCAGAAAAATGGGGAATGGGGATGAATTATTCGACAAACGGTTGCCATCCACTGCCGTTATGGTGTGGCTGAAACAGGTCTGGGTGCAGAATCTCTGCCAAGATTTCCAGGGAATCAACTAGACGCGGGCCGGGGCGATTAAAGTAGGCATTCCCATCGGTGAGATAAAGTTGCTGTTGTTGCACAGCCCGTAACTGTTGCCATTGGGGATGGGTGGCGATCGCCTGTTGCATTTCTTGCCGGGTTTTCGCCAGGTCAAATCCACAAGGCATCACAATAATCACGTCAGGATCTGCGACTAACAGCGCATCCCAGGAGATGTAGGGTGAGTGCTGCCCAACCGTCCCAAACAGGTCTTTGCCACCTGCCAGTTCCACCAGTTCAGGAATCCAGTTGCCACTTCCCATCAGGGGGTCAATCCACTCGATCGCTGCCACGGTGGGACGGTTAGACAGGTCTTGAGTCTTTTGCCGACAGGCATCAACTCGCGCTTTGAGGGGTGCGATCGCCGCAGACGAATCGACCTGTAACTCTGTAGCAACACGCTCAATGTCTGTCCAGACGTCACTTAACGTATGCGGTTGCAGCGAAATTACTTTTGGTCGGGGTTCGCTCAAGGTGGCAACGGCAGCTTCCACAAGGGAAAAGTTGACCGCGCAGACATCGCACTGGTCTTGAGTGACGATATGGGTAGGTTGGAGGTGTTGCAAAACATCTAGCTCAATGTCATAGATACTCAAAGTCGATTGCAATAAGGTTTTGACATCGGCATCAATGTCCCCACTGGGTTTGCCAGGGTTGAGGCGAGCAGAGGTGCAGATGGGACGACTTGCAATCTCAGGAGGATAGTCGCATTCATGGCTGCGTCCTACAATCGCTGGAGTTAGATTTAAGACAGCTAAAATCTCAGTTGCACTGGGCAACAACGATACGATTCTCAATGCATTGGGGGCTGAAGGATTTAACGGCGACATCAATGCTCCTGGGGTGCAGTGGATGGCATATCAGACAAGGCAGATGGGGAGATCCAGCCTTTCTCTGCCGCATGGGTTGCCGCCGTTACTGTATCAGAAAACAAGACCCATTCGCTGCCAGCCTGACGTACCGTTTCAGCGATCGCCTCCAATTCTCGTTGACGCTCACTCTTATCGGGTGTGACATCATGCAGATAAATCGCCAGAATTCGCCCCGGATAGCGTTGTACCATCTGGCTATAAATTTCAGCGTCCTTTTGTCCGGTGTCGCCAATTAAAATCCAGAACAGATCAGGAAACCGTTCAAAGATGGGAGTCATCTGCTCAATCTTGTGGCTCTCGTGTTCAAAGGTCAATAAGTTATCAAGCGATAATTCCGCATCCTTTAGCAAGATGGGAGCACTGGGCATGTGGTGAAATTCCATGAACTTGGTAAACAAGTCATACATGTTCCAGGCACTACTGGAGACATAAAAGATGGGGTTGCCTTCATTGCCGCTGTGACCTGCCTGCAACGCATGATAGAACGCTGGAACCCCCGGAAATGGCGTGCGGGTGTGCTCGTTTCCCAGATAGGCAATCCGGATCATCTTCATTAGATCGGTTGCGGCGGTTTGTACAATCGTGTCGTCGATGTCGCTGATCACCCCAAATTTGGCGCGATCGCTAACCACCAGCACTCCCGCTTCAGCGCAACAACTCTGTTGAAACTTTGGAAGATCGGGTTCCAATAGCTCCACATGCAGGGTTTCCCAGTGAGGCAGGGAAGGGGCTTCTGGCGTCAAGCGATCGCCCTGCAACGGAGGCTGCAATGAGATTTCCAGTTCAAAAAAGCCTTCCTGATTGGCTGTCACTTCCTGCTGAAAGTCGCCATACATCACCCGTAATCTGGCATAGGGCACTTCGTCTGTCTCAAAGCGGCGATACATATTCCGCAAATTTTGCCAGAGGGAGGCGTTTTCTTCCCGCAATTTGATTCCCTGGTCTTGCAGCACTCGACCTTTCAGATACAACAGGTCTGGTGTGCCATAACCATGGTAAGGAATGATGGTGATGGGGTCTTCTGTGCCGAGCTTCTCAGCAATTAGCTGTTTAAGGTGATCTAGCCCAGCATTAAGACGATTCGTCAAATTTGAGACAGCCCAAATCCAGTCTGTCATGACGTTCCTCCAGTGAACTGGATAACATCTTGATCGTAGAGAGCCAACTATGGGAAGGAAACACTCTAAGGGTAGAAATTTATACCCAATAAGATTGACGTAGCTCAGTCTGACCCATCTCGTTCCAAGGCTCTGCCTTGGCATGTTGTAGGGGAGGCTCTGCCTCCTGAACATCAGTGGCAGAGCCACTTGTAGGACATTCCCAGCTAGAAGCTGGGAACGCAAATTAAGAACGCAATTGTTGCATTTCAGAAGTTTTGTCAGGCAACCCGTTGAACTAAGAACGGACTAACCGCCATTGCATTTTTTCCATGGTGGCTTGCCGACCGTAGATGGTAATTCCCTCACCGCATTGAATCACTAACTGGTAGCCTTCGATCGCCGCAATGATGCCCTGGTCTTCAGGTTCAGGTCCTTCAATGCGATCGCCCACTTGCCAGCGTTCGATTAAGCTACATTGCTTCAAAGTAAAATGTGCCATTATTCAAAACCTCTTCCTGGAGAGTAAGCAGAAACCTTCTGCCCAACCAACAATGCAACGAAAGATCAACACAACCCTTACATCACTTCATTTACCAAAACACTTTTGAGAATGAAGAGTCGTTGAACTAGACACAAAATCTCAATTGAGAGTCTAGGGCTGGTGTAAATGAAGGTTAACTATCTTGCGACAGAAATAAATGAATGAGCGTAGAAGCAAGTTACAACTGAATTTATATAAGTGCAGATAAGGGATTCAGTAACTTGTGCTTGGCGTGGGTTGAGGGTTCAACATTTAAGTATTCCACCGCATTAGATCTTGATTTTACTTAAATTACAACACCAAAAACTTAACAAATAACAAACGCTGGCTGGAATTTGAATTTTGTCAAACTAAATTATTTCCCGGTTCTCATTCATCTCATTCAATAGCTTGATCCTATCGCGCTTTTGAATAAGCGACCCGCTTTTCTAAATCAATCTGTGAGGGAATCTCAAATAAAATGGAGGAGAGGCATACCACGCGCGCACTGTGTCCTGTTAATCCTTTCGCATTAAGTGTTGCAACAGCCATCCCGTTACTAACCCATAAATTGCCCAGGCTGAGCCATTCACGATCGCCCCAGTCACAATACCGCCTGCTGCGTTAGCAATCGGTTCACAACCCACGTAACAAACCGTGGCTCCGACCGCTCCTAGAAAGACTCCAGCGATCGCACTGCCCCAGATCCAGTGCTGACTGTGCATCAGCGATCGCCGCAGGACAAACCATTGAGCCAATCCAAGCACAAGAGTCGTGATGGGTTGATCGAGCACATTGAGCCAGAGCACCTCCCATCCGCCCAAACGAGTCAGAGCCGTTACCACAGGAAAAACCAAACCACTCAACCCTGTTTGCAAAAATACTCCGCCAATCCAACCAAAGGTACTGGCGACGACCCACCAACTCGCTTTAGAGACATAACGACGCACAATAAAATACTGCGCGATGCCAACGGCAACTCCCGATAGGATCAGAGTTGCGAAGAACTGCCAGCCTCCTGCTTCCAGGGCACCGACAATCGCCCCTGCCAGAGCAGTTGCTAGAGTCCATTGCCAGATGAGGTGAGAGTTGGTTGCGGTGTTATTGGATTGCAGCATAGGAAGGATGGGGAAGGGGGAATGGGGTGTGGGGTGTGGGTAGAGGCGCGATTTATCGCGTCAGGAAATAGGAAATGGGGTTTTGACACAAAATCCCATTCCCCATTTCCTTCTGAGTGTGAACTGTAATTGAACGCACTAAAGGCGATCGCATCCAGATTTTCAATTGGCAAGATCGATCAAGATGACTACACTGCTGATGGTGGTTCTTACCGTTTTTGCCGAAATTCTTGTCCAACCTTTTCCTGAAACTCCTATGTCAAATGCCGCTCAACCCAATGTCCAAACGCTAGCAGCCCTTCAACGGTTGATCGAGGTGGTGGCTCAGTTGCGATCGCCCGATGGAGGTTGTCCCTGGGATCTGGCGCAAACGCCGCAGACGCTGATCCCCTATGTGATTGAAGAGGCATACGAGGTAGTGGATGCAATTCGGCAGGGCAATTCAGAGGCGATCGCCGACGAGTTAGGCGATCTGCTGTTGCAGGTGGTTTTGCAGGCGCAAATTGCTAGCGAAACACAACAGTTTGACCTGACTGATATTGCCAATGGCATTACAGAAAAGTTGATACGTCGCCATCCGCATGTATTCGGCGATGTGCAAGTGCAAAGCGCAGAGGAAGTTCATCAAAACTGGGAGAAGATCAAAGCGGCAGAGGAGCAAGCTAAACCTGATCAAGCTGCGACTTCAGAAGCCAGTTTAGTACCGCGTTTGAGCCGCTATGCCCGCAGTTTGCCCCCGTTGATGGCAGGCATGAAAATTTCTCAAAAAGCGGCGGCGGCTGGATTTGAATGGGAAGACGTGGATGGCGTGTGGGCAAAGTTTCGGGAGGAACTGGAGGAATTTCACCAGGCATTGGCAAGCGAACCCAAGGAACACCAACAAGCTGAACTGGGAGATGTGTTGTTTACCCTCATCAACATTGCTCGCTGGTATGACCTCGACCCCGCAGAGGCGTTGCAGAGCACTAATCAGCGGTTTATCAATCGCCTCGCTCATGTCGAAGCTGTGGCAGATCGCCCACTGTCCACCTACTCCCTGGAAGAATTAGAGGAGTTGTGGCAATATGCGAAAGCTCAACTCCGTCAGGGGATCGGGTAAAATGAACTTTTTATTGAACTCCGCTCTAACCCCGTTGACTGGGTTAGTCACGTCCCTATGACAGCGTCCCAAGTTACCTCGACTTCTCTGACCCAACTGGCTCAACACACCCGTGAGGCAGCGCGATCGCTAGCCGTTCTGCCCACGGCTCGGCGGGATCAGGCAATTGAAGCGATCGCCCAGGCCCTCGACACCGCTGCGCCAGACATTGTGGCAGCGAACCAGGCAGATTGCGAAACTGCATTGGCAGAAGGGTTAGCGAAGGCATTGTATGGGCGATTGAAGCTAGATGCAGTGAAGTTGCAGGGGGCGATCGCCGGAGTGCGGGATGTGGCTCGGTTGCCCGACCCCATCGGTACAGTACAGATTCACCGAGAGTTAGACACCGGATTGGTGCTCAAGCGGGTAGCGTGCCCGCTGGGTGTGCTGGGAGTCATTTTTGAGGCGCGTCCCGATGCGGTGATGCAAATTGCGTCGCTGGCGATTAAATCGGGCAATGGCGTGATTTTGAAAGGTGGACGAGAGGCAGTGCGCTCCTGTCAGGCGATCGTGCAGGCAATTCACCAGGGATTAGAAGCGGTGGGGATCGATCCGGCAGTCGTGCAACTGCTGACCACTCGCGAGGAGACGATGGCATTGTTGCAACTCGATCAATACGTCGATCTGATCATTCCCCGTGGCTCCAATTCGTTTGTCCGGTTTGTTCAGGAAAACACTCGTATCCCTGTGCTGGGTCACGCCGACGGTATCTGTCACCTCTATGTAGATGAAACCGCTGATTTAGATAAGGCAGTGGCGATCGCGGTAGATGCCAAAACGCAATATCCCTCCGCCTGCAACACAATTGAAACCCTGCTGGTACATCGGGCGATCGCCCCTCAATACTTGCCACAAGTGGCATTCGCCCTACATCAGCGAGAGGTGCAGTTACGAGTGGATGCGATCGCCTCGGATTTACTGGCTCAAGCTCAACCTGATATTCCGTTACAAGCAGCAACGGAAGCCGATTGGAGCACAGAATATTCCGATCTGATTCTTTCGATTAAAGTCGTAGATTCCTTAGAAGCAGCGATCGCCCACATTAACACCTACGGCTCTCGCCACACCGAGGCGATCGTCACTGAGAGTCCTGAACAGGCGACGACTTTTATCAATCAAGTTGATGCAGCAGGCGTATTTCACAACTGCTCTACACGCTTTGCCGACGGCTTCCGCTATGGCTTTGGGGCAGAGGTTGGCATCAGCACTCAAAAAATGCCGCCGCGCGGTCCTGTCGGGCCAGAAGGACTGGTAACTTACAAATATCAACTAACTGGGGATGGACAGGTTGCCTCTACCTACACTGGAGCCAATGCCAAACCCTTTACTCACCGAGACTTGTAATTGATTTCCCCGCTTGAACAAGGAGACTGTCATGGTGCTACCCGGTGAGCCACCCGCTTGGCAATTTACAATGGCTGAAACCTATGTACCTCTAAGCTATGAGGACGAGGTGGTTGGCTTTTGTAAACCTGACTTTGCCGCTCGTATTGTCGATGCTCTCAACGACAACGAAAAACTCTATAAAGCCTTACGTCTGGCGTGTTACGACCTGGTCGGGCGATCGGGTGGAGGCGAAGTGCAACTCGATCTACTGATGGAGCAATATCTAACCAAAACGGCTTTCCCGACATCAGGTGTAGCTGCGATCGCCGTACTGTTGCGCGATCGCCAGGACGAGTTAGACGTCACCGACAAAGAGTTCATTCGCTTTTGTGACTCCTACCGCTTACCCAAGGAAAAATTACAGGCTATCTACGATGGGGAGGAGATCGACAGCGAAGATTTGGGCCCTCTCTCTCGTATTCTGGGGCGATCGGTCGATGATTTGATGCAGGTGTTAGAGGGCTCCGTGTGAGAGAGTTGCTTGCTGCCAGGTAATCCCCATCCCCCACTCCCAACTCACCTATTTCTCGTCTCCCCCTTATGGACACCATTCAACTAACTGGCATTCGCGCTTACGGCTACACTGGATATTTCCAGGAAGAACGGACGCTGGGGCAATGGTTTGAGGTCAATCTGACCCTGTGGATGGACTTATCCAAAGCAGGACAAAGCGATCGCCTTGAAGATACTTACAACTATTGCGATGCGGTTAAAGCAGCTCAGGAGTTGATCAAAACCTCAAAGTTTCTGTTAATTGAACGGTTGGTCGAAGCGATCGCGGAGGTGTTCTTGCAGGAGGAACAGGTGGAGCAGGTGCAAGTCAAATTGACCAAAGTTTCACCACCCATCCCCGATTTCACAGGACAAGTTTCAGTCGAAATTCTCCGCAGCAGAAACAGGGTTCTCTCATCCAATACCAGTTCTCTATCTCTTTAGAGAGAGGACGAACGGCAATACTGCGAAAGTACAATAAAAAGTTAAATCGACTGTAGCTGACGCTTACTTGACGCTTTTAACGCGTTAAATGAAGTGCATTTATTAAGCGATCGCTTTGTATGGTTTGTTGGTTCATACTAACACTCTAAAGCTTTGCAGACTCCTTTGTCGCCGTTCACTCCAGTCAGGTTCTAAAGCAACTTTAAGAAGGTCTGTGTGTTTCAATACCTTGCCCCATCATTTGTTTACAAGAGCTTAAAGCTTAAATAAAATTCAACACCGATTTAGGTTCGTGAGCTACACTATGGTTGCTATTGAAAAAACTTTATTAACCAGCGTTAAATATGTCTCATGTTCTGATAATTGAGCAACCCACGGCTGTTGATTCAACGGTAACCGCTGTTTATGAAGAAATTAAGTCAGAATTAGGGTTTGGCATGGTTCCAAACCTGTTTAAGTCAATGGCAAATAATCCTGGTTTCCTCAAAGGCAACTGGGAAACCTTTCGTGCCACGATCTTACAAGGACGACTTCCACGCACACTCAAAGAAATGATTGGAGTGGTGATTTCACAAGCGAATCAGAGCAATTACGCTTTAAAGGTTCATCTCCATGGTTTATCTGCATTGGGAATTAGTGAAGCCGTTCTGCAACTGCTGGTCGATGATTTTGAAAGTTGCCCATTACCGGAACGCCAAAAGGCGATCATTCAATTTGGTTTAAAGGCTGGTACCCAGCCAAAACTTTTAACGGCAAATGATTATCAAAGATTGCATGATTTAGGGTTGGATGAAGTTGAGATTTTCGAAATTATTGCAACCGCTAATTTGTTTACGTCTGTTAATCAATACACAGATGCGATCGCCTTAGATATTGATGCTTTGTAAGTTCATTTCTTGAATCTTTTTTAATATCTTTTCTATAAATGTTGTGAGCAGTTCCGATAAGTCTAATTATCTCCAATTAGAAACCCAAAATCGGCTTGAGCTGTTACGCGCAACTCGACGATTTTTAGCGGAATTGCAATCTCTCTCAACTCGTATTGCTACAGTTCAAGAAATTTCCACTGAGATTAATCGCTCACTCAATCTTGACCAAATTTTGCAGGTTGTGAGCCGACAAGCCAAATGGCTACTCGATTTTGACTATTGCAGCATCTGTTTGGGCAAAGCAGACGGTTCGCAACGGATGATTGCTTTATCTACCTCTTCTGAGCCGTTATCCGATTCAATCGATGCAGCCACTATTGAGCAGGCATTGCGCTCGCGGCAACCGCAACTACTCAAAGACCTGCCGATTGCAAACTCCTCATCCCATAATCCGTTGCGATCGCAACTCATCATCCCTCTGGAAAGTGAAGGGGAGATGCTAGGCACAATCAATTTCGCTCTCCATCAACCTCAGGGCTACACTCAGGAAGATATCCGCATTGCCTACTTGTTAGCCCTCCAATTAGCTGCCGCCATTCGCAATGCCAAACGCTTTGATGAGATGCATCGGCTGTACTCGGAGTTGCGACAGGCATACGCCGAATTGCGGCAACTAGAGGGCTTGCGGGATGAGTTAACTCACATGATTGTGCATGATTTGCGAAACCCGTTATCATCCATTCTGGTTGGATTAGAGATGATCGATGTGCTGCAAGACAATGCCGTTGAGCAGCAACGTTGGATTGAGATTGCTCAAAACGCGAGTGATTGCATGAATGGCATGATTGAAGACTTGTTGTATCTCAACAAGTTGGAAGCTGGCAAACTCAAACTCACGCTGCAACCCATCGATATAGCTCTGCTGATTCTAAATCGGGCGGAGAGTTATCGTGCTCAAGCAGAGACACAACGTAAAACCCTATTGCTGCGCCTGCCCCATGGATTGCCGACGATAATGGTCGATGCTAATTTAGTCAATCGCGTGATTGATAATCTGGTGAGCAATGCTCTTAAATATACTGAAGCAGGCGGTTTAATTGAGATTGGTGCTCAGCTTGAATCCGAGGGGTTGCAGGTCTACGTGCGAGATGATGGACACGGCGTTCCTGCTGAATATTGCGATCGCATTTTTGATAAATTTGTCCAGGTGACTGACCCAACCGGAGCCACTCTACGCAAGGGAATAGGACTGGGGTTGGCGTTTTGTCGCATGGCGATCGAGGCGCATGGGGGCAAGATCTGGGTAGAGTCGGTCACTCAGCGAGGTAGCACGTTTTCCTTCCGGTTGCCTCTAAGTCATGGCACCCCTGAACCGCCCAGTTTATTCGCTCCGCAACCGCCGATTGACGCGACGAATCACCCAATAACCAGCCGATAACGCCACCACTGCCAGGGCTAGGGCAGCGAGATCCAATGCTCCAGCTTTTTCAAAATCAAAGATAATAATCTTTCGAGCTACAGCCGTGAGTGAGGTCGCAATCACCAACTCGACTTGAATCTCATGCTTTTTTAAGTAAGCAGTAATATTCTCCAGGATCTCCAGCGCAACCAGGACGTTGAGAAACAACCCAAAGATTTCAATGAGTGTAGTGTTGAAGAATCCGTAGGGTTCAGTAAATAACTGGGATATTAAAACAATACACAAATCAACGATTGAAACGATTAACACCACCACCATCGCCACTGACAAAACCTTGGCAACAAAGGATTCAACTTTTTTGAGCGATTTGGTAAACGCTTCGTCACTCAAGGTAGAAGCCAACTGTTCAGAGAGGTTTCGGGGTCGTTCCATGGTAGGTTGCGATCGCTTCAATGACTGATTTGAGGAGCACCAGTGACATTTTAAGCGATTCCTGTACCCTTATCGTCTGTAATAGACTCTGGCGTCCATACCAAATGCTCGCAGGTAATCATTCCAACGCTCCGCAGCATTCCGGTTGACAAAAGGACCGACCAGCACATGCGGTCCTAACGGAGAGCGACGTTCTTCTACAACTTGGGCGATCGCAAATCCCTCTCCCAACCGCACTACCTGATCGTTAATGTCAGGTAGATCATCCGATTGACCAGGAATCACCACATAGTAAGACGAATCTGCGGCTGCCACCAAACGCGAGTCAGCGGTCGTCGAGCCATCAAAATTGGGCTGTTGCCCAAACACCACCTCACGCGCTGGAGTCGTTCGTACCGGAGTCAACTCTGGCAAAGGTTCCACCTCACGAGGAGCCGCATTTGCAAGAGCCATGGTTGGCTCTGCTGCAACCACTACGACATCGGCTCCAATGCCCTGTGTTGCCAGGGTTTGTATCTGACGTTCAGCACTACCAGGGTCAGCAAATACTCCCGCTTGAATTACTTGCCGTCCATCAAAGGTTTGCAAAAATGCACCTGATTCGACCTTCCGCACCTGCTCTAACAGCAGGGGACTGTTTCCATTCACCAATACCAAGTAACGTTGACTGGCATCACCGGGGCTAATCGAGGGGGTTGCCACAGCAGGAGAAGTCGCAGGCAAGGCAGGGAGGGTCGTTGATGGAGCAGGTACAATCAGAGGTGAGCCCGCCGGATACCCAGAGTTCGCCGGAAACTGGGCAGGAGGCAAAGCAGGCGATCCATCGACTCCAGCAGGGGGAGGCGGCAACCCATCAACAATTTGTTGTGCCAGCAGTTGTTCATCAGGGGAAAACTCTGCCCAGACAGGTGAAGCGGTTCCCGCCCAGGTTGCCAAAACCAGCATCACAGGGGAGAATCGAGCCACTGCCTGACGAAGTTTGAATGCTTCTCTGGAAGAAATTGCAACAGCGCGATTTGTCAATCGTAATTGGATGTAGTGGCAGATCATCGGTTTTTAACCCTACTGTGACGCTACTGATAGAGTCTATAGTACTCTCGACCTGGAAAATTGAAGCACATTTTGCCTGATTTTGTTGATATTTTTCTGTGAATGTTAGCCTAGAAATAATTCCTCATGATTTTTCTCACGTATTGGCAGCATGAACAAAGTCGTAGTCGGGTTATCGGGCGGCGTAGATAGCTCGGTAGCAGCCGCAACCCTGCACCGTCAGGGCTATGAAGTCGTCGGTCTAACCCTGTGGTTGATGAAGGGTAAGGGACAGTGCTGCTCAGAAGGCATGGTCGATGCGGCTCGCCTGTGCGAAGAATTAGAGATTCCGCATCACATCGTAGATAGCCGCGATGTCTTTGAGAAGTATATTGTGGACTATCTCGTCAGCGGCTATGGGGCTGGAATCACCCCCCTGCCCTGTTCGCAATGTAATAAAGCCGTTAAATTTGGTCCGATGTTGCGCTACGCTCAGGACGAATTGGGAATCGGTCGCATCGCCACGGGGCACTATGCCCGTATCACCCACGACCCCATGACAGAACGCTATCAACTGCGACGGGCAGTTGATCTGAGCAAAGACCAATCCTACTTTCTCTACGATTTGAACCAGGAAGTATTGGCTCACACTGTCTTTCCGTTGGGCAACCAAACCAAAACCGAGACACGGCAAATGGCAGCGGAGTTTGGGCTACACACAGCTGACAAACCCGAAAGCCAGGACTTGTGTTTGATCGAGGCACACGGTTCGATGAAATCGTTCCTCGATAAATACCTGGCTCCCCAACCGGGCGATATTGTCGATCAGTCAGGAAAAGTTTTGGGGCGACATGACGGCATTCACCACTACACCATCGGGCAGCGCAAGGGCATCGGCATTGCAGCAGCGCAACCATTGTATGTGATTGGCATTGATGCTGGCAGGAATCAGGTGATTGTGGGCGATCGCACAGAGGCTCAAAACCCAGATTGTACGGTGCAGCAGGTGAATTGGGTGTCGATCGCTCAACCCACTGCTCCCATCCATGCCGAAGTGCAAATCCGCTATCGCTCAACCGCTGTGGGCGCAACCATCATTCCTCTCGAAAATAATCGCGTCAAAGTCGTGTTTGACGAGCCGCAATTTAGCGTCACTCCCGGTCAGGCTGCCGTCTGGTATGACGGAGAGGTGTTGCTAGGTGGCGGCATCATTGAGAATTTGTGAGTAGGGGCGATCGGTAACAGTCAATTTGGTCAATGGTTGATGTCAATCGTCAATCGTTGATAGTCAATCGTCAATGGTTAATGGTTGATAGTCAATTGTCCATCAACGAGCAATTAACAGTGGCTACATCAACAACGACAGCCATCAACAACGACAGTCATCAACCTCGAATCACCAGCTTTTGACGATTAACGATTGACCTGACCCCTGACCCCTGATCATTGACCCCTGACCCCTGACCCCTGACCATTGACCATTGACCATTGACCATTGACCATTGACGATTAACAGTTGACCCCTGACCCCTGACCATTGACGATTGACCATTGACGATTAACCATTGACCATTGACGATTAACAGTTGACCCCTGACCCCTGACCCCTGACCCCTGACCCCTGACCATGCAAGTAACATTTCCGATAATCAGGGAATACTCAGTGAATCATTAGATAGGTGTTATTCACAGGAGACTCCCTTGAAAGCCAACCGGATCCATCAATGGATCGCCATTGGTTTTGCCGAAGTGGTGTTGTCATTATGTCTGATCGCTTTTGCGCCCCGGTTTCTCAATTCAAACCGACCAGCGATCGGCTTTTTGATGTGGTTAGCAGTACCAGTGATGCTAGGCAGTTCAGGGCTGTATGTGGGCGTTAAATGGGTTAACGCACAACAAGCCCGTCATCGCTTTGTCACTCGATTTCCGCAACATTCTTCTCTTGCCGTCACTGATTTTCTAGATTTTTCTGTTGCTCAAGTGGTTGAAACTATTGAGCAATTTGAGGTTGTCCAGAATGATCCAGAATTTCAACGGCTTGGTATTTCCCCTCTCGATTTATTACGTGGAGCAAATTCAAAATGAAAGCTAAATCAGCCATTCCTTATCTCATCGCTACAGTAATGGGGTTGGGTCTAAGTTCCTGCGGTGTCATTCCCGGAACCAGTGCTGTGACGGTTGAACCTGGTTACACAGGACTCAAGATTCAACTGTATGGAGGCAACAAAGGCATCGAAAATGCTGAAGTTGTAACGGGACGAGTCTGGTACAACGGCTACACCGAACAGGTCGTCATCTTTCCTACATTCATCAATACCTATCCTTTTACTCAAACCAGCACAGAGGGTTCACCTGTGGATGAGTCTGTTGTGTTTTCGGTTGGAGGCAGCCCAGTTTCCGCAGATGTTGGGGTTTCTTTTGGGTTCACCACGGAGGCATTACCCAACAGTAATACGACGAAGTTGCATGAGTTTTATCGCGTCTATCGCAAAAGTCCTGATCAGTTTCGGGCAAACGAACTCCGTAATGGACTGCGAAATTGTTTTGGGGAAGCTGCCGAAGATCTGGAGCTAACCCCCTCTATGTTGCCGACCAATCAACAACGACTTGTCGCTGAAGTGACCGAATGTGTTCAGGGTAAATTTCCTACCATTGTGGTTCAGGATGTCTCGCTGTTGAGTCCGTTGCGTTTGCCACCGGAGATTCAAGCCAGCATTGATGAACAGTTTGCAGCCCAACAAGCCGCTCAAACGGCTGAAGCAAATCGTCGCAAGGTTGAAGCTGAAGCCGCTGCCAACGTCGCACGGGCAAGGGGTGAAGCGCAGGTGACGATCGAACAGGCACGGGCTGAAGCAGAGGCAAACCGCTTGCGGGCAGTCTCTATCACACCACAACTGATTGAACTGGAGCGACTGCGGGTTGAGCGTGCTCGGATTGAAAGATGGGATGGGCAGCAAGCACCAACCATTCAAACCCCGAACGTGCAATTAGGAGGGAGTGTTAATCAGACTCCAGCACCCGCTCAATAAGGGATAGGGACTCGTGAGGCGATCGCCTAACTTGCTGCGATCGCCCAATTTCCAAGTTACACAGCAGAGGGATCAATCCCCAGTTCTCTCAACTTTTCAGCCAAGCGATCGGCACGTTGTTTTTCCTGCTCAGCACGTTGTTTTTCCTGCTCAGCTTGTTGCTGTGCCGCTTCCTCAGGCAACAAAACTAAATCCCCTTCAGGGGTGTAGAACCTGAGCCATGAGCAGCTTCCCGTCATCGGTTCACGATCGATCACCCCTTCCCAGGTGCCTAACCAAAGCCCTAAGGTTTCGCACCAGAGCCACCCCTGTTCGTTTGGAGTCAGCGGTTGATAGCCGTGAGTCAAATCAAGTCGCCAACCTGCAAAGGAGTCAGGCTCAAACGGATCGAAAACAAAATAATCGGGTGTCCGAAATGTTTGCTCATAGAGGTTTTTCTTCGCTCCGCGATCGACCGCGGCAGTGCTAGGAGAAAGCAGTTCAATAATCACATCAGGGTAGCGACCCGATTCCTCCCAAACCACCCATCCCTGCCGTTCCCGATCGGGTTCAACCCCCAATACGGCAAAAAAATCAGGACCTCTAAAGTCACGGTTCATGGCTTGCTGGCGACTGTAATAGACAAACATATTGCCGCCCACAAAGCTATCTGGTCGAGGCACTAGCGTTTGTTGTGCTGACCGAATCAGTACATTCATGGCAATGCGATGACGATTACTTTCCAAGGGTTCTCCATCGTCAAAGATTAAGTCACTCGGAGGGATTGGATTTTCCCAATTCGGTTGAGTGTCTGGTTGTAGATTTAAGGCAGTCTCTGAAACCATGACTTATGCCCCGTCAAATATTTTCTCATTATATTGAGAAAGCATTTAGCCTACCGCTTTGCTTGAGCGATATAAATAGTGATACTGATTTAATGTTTGATTGTGGCAGATCACTGGGTAGGGGTGTTTCGCGAAACGCTCCTACGGAATCATGTGCAGCGAAGCCAATTCAAATTGGTATGATTTGAATTTCTTAAGCTGTAGAATGCTAACTGAGATTAGCAGTCGCAGTTAGAGAGGGATTATTTTGATTCACCCAGTGGATGCCATTGCCCCGCATGGAGGGCAGTTAATTAACCGAATTGCCACTCCTGAGCAGCGGCAGGTCTTTTTAGAGAAGGCAGACACTCTGCCCCAATTGCAAATCGACGATCGCACCTTGTCTGATTTAGCGATGATTGCGATCGGTGGTTTCAGCCCACTCACCGGGTTTATGGAGCAAGCGGACTACGATCGCGTCGTCAACGAGATGCATTTGAGCAATGGGCTCCCGTGGTCAATTCCCATCACCTTATCTGTCACTGAAGAGGAAGCAGAGCCTCTCAAAGAAGGAAATCTGGTACGACTGAACGATGCAGTTGGGCGATTTGTGGGTGTGCTGGAGCTGACCCAAAAATATCGCTACGACAAGATGCATGAGGCATTGCACGTTTACCGCACTAACGAGGAAAAGCATCCCGGTGTGGCGGTTGTTTACAAACAGGGTCCAGTCAATCTGGCAGGTCCGGTGTGGTTGCTGCAACGGGATACAGACCCCCGTTTTCCCACCTATCAGATTGATCCGGTTGAGTCGCGTGCCCTCTTCCGCGAAAAGGCGTGGAAAACCATCGTCGGCTTCCAGACGCGCAACCCAATTCACCGTGCCCATGAATACATCATCAAGTGTGCTCTGGAAATTGTGGATGGATTGTTTCTGCACCCATTGGTGGGCGCAACCAAGGAAGATGACATCCCTGCTGATGTGCGGATGCGCTGCTATGAAATCATGCTAGAGCACTACTTCCCGCGCGATCGCGTCATTTTGGCAATCAACCCCGCTGCAATGCGCTATGCCGGACCTCGCGAGGCAATCTTCCATGCACTCGTGCGAAAGAATTACGGTTGCACCCACTTTATTGTGGGTCGTGATCATGCTGGGGTGGGCGATTACTACGGCACCTATGATGCTCAATACATCTTTGATGAGTTTGATCCAAAGGCATTGGGCATCACTCCATTGAAGTTTGAGCACGCTTTCTATTGCACGCGCACTCAGTCAATGGCGACGACTAAAACCAGTCCCAGTATGCCTGAGGAGCGGATTCACCTGTCCGGTACAAAGGTACGTGAACTATTGCGGAAAGGCGAACTGCCACCCCCAGAGTTTTCGCGTCCTGAAGTGGCAGCGGAATTGGCACGAGTGATGAAGGTCCCGGTTCAAGCTTAGAGGATTGCCAGTTCAGTGCTGAGGACTCAGTACTGAACTAGCGGCGTGTTTAATCAACCTCCAGGGGTTGAATACCTTCTTGCTTCGTATATTGCTTTAACTCTTCAATGAGTTGCACGTCTTGTGAGGCAGTCCGTGCTCCGGCGGAGGCTGCCCAATACTTCAGTGAATCGATTTGCTCACGGGCGATCGCTGCCAGGGGAACGGTTTCCTCGATCGCCCGAATGATGTCTTCCGTGGTGAAGTCTTGTCGCTGCCCATTGGTGCCGCGACCAAAGGCGCGATACATTCCATCGATAATCACCTGCTCAATTTCGGCTCCACTGAACTGATTGGTCTGCCGAGCTAACAGCGGCAGGTCAAATTCTCGAATGCGACTGGGGCGAAGTTTTTGCAGATGAACTTTGAAGATGTCCTCGCGTTCTGCTTCGGTGGGCAGGTTGAGGAAGAAGATTTCGTCAAAACGCCCCTTTCGTAAGAGTTCCGCAGGCAAAATCTGTACGTTATTAGCCGTTGCGACGATAAAAACGGGACAGGTTTTCTCCTGCATCCAGGTAATCAGGCTACCAAATACGCGACGACTGGTTCCCGAATCACCATCAGAGCCACTGTTGATGTTGCCAAAGGCTTTGTCGATTTCGTCAATCCACAACACACAGGGGGCGATCGCCTCTGTGAGTTGAATCATCTGGCGCACTCGGCTCTCACTCTCACCGACAATGCCGCCAAACAACCGTCCGGTGTCGAGCCGCAACAGGGGCAACCGCCATTCGTGGGCGATTGTCTTAGCAGAGAGCGACTTCCCGGTTCCCTGAATTCCCACCAGCAGCACCCCTTTGGGATTGGGGATACCGTAGCGGCGGGCTTCCTCCGTAAACGCATCCTGACGCATCCGCACCCATTGCTTCAGGTTCTCCAATCCCCCCACATTTCTGAGGGATTCTTGCGCAGTGAAGAATTCCAGAATACCCGTCTGCCGGATTGCCTGTTTCTTCTCCTCCAACACGCTTCTAATATCGGTTTCGTTTACCTGCTGTTTGGCTGCCAGTGCCTTTGCCAGCACCCGTTGAATGCGCGATCGGCTCAATCCCTGACAGGCTTTGACCAACTGTTCTTTGGCTAACCCGGTGACCTTCAGTTTTTCGGGCACCACCAGTTGGGAGATCAGGTAATCCACTTCTGCTACCGTCGGCAGCGGAAAGTCAATCACAGTCACTTCTTCGGTCAATTCAGGTGGAATTTCCAGGGTATGACTCAGCAGCACCATCGTTTTGCGACTGCGTTTTAGCTCACGGGTCAGGTTTTTAATCTCCCGCACGATGGGCGAGCTTTTGTCACTGTTGGGCGATCGCAAAACAACGTGCAAATCTCGCAGGACAAACAAAGCTGCCTCATCTACCGGAGCTTTGCTGATTCGACTCAGTGCCCCCATCACACTGCCGCGATCGCCCCCGTTATCATCCCAACCCCGCACCAGATCCCACAACAGCAGTTTGCGTTGGGGCTGTGCTTTGGCGGTCACTTGTCGCAGCACCTCTTCGACGGGTTCCTCTTCTGCCGCAACAATATATAGCAGGGGATAGCGTGCCCGCATCATCAGGTCAAGTTGCTCAACCAGTTCGGGGTGAGGGCTAAAAGTAGCGAAGTCGGGCGATCGCGTCATGGGAAAGATACGGGGAGATGGAGAATACTCCAGAGTTAGGTTCTGCTAACCCTATCGTAGAAGATCGCCATTGGAATTGTTGGGGCTGTGGTGCAAGCCAATTGTTAACGAAATACTTATCTCAAAAAAATTTATCTTGCGATCGCTCCCACAATATGGGATAGTTTTCCTTACAAACTACGGTAATCTGGTAGGCTTAATGTGGTTTATGACATCCATTGATAGCCTCCACGTATGTAACAGCCATTTTGGTTAGGCGAGTGTAGGAGCTTTGATAGAGGCTCGACAACTCGTTTGGATTCGCGGCTCGTGTGAGTTGGTCAAATGCTAATCGGCACAACCCCTCATGGGGCGTGGTTCTCATGCCCATCATCGTTCAATGTTTGCAATCGTGTGACATAGCGGTGTCCCATCAAAAGTCGTGAATGCCGTTTGAGCTTCTCAGTTTCTTCTAGTGGAGTTTTAGTATGATTTTTGGATTGCGGCGAGGTCGCTTTAAAACACAGTTCTGGACGTTAAAACCCTTGAGATCAAAGCTAGTTGCTTTTGTCATTTCGTTGTTTGCTGCGGCGATCGCCATTCCACTCTTGTCGGCTCTGCCATCTTCTGCAACTGCAACAGGAACAGTGCAATTTGTACCACCTAGCTGGGTCGCAGAACACGCCAATGACTCAGATCTGCGTATTTTAGATGTCAGAGTTAACCCATTTGATTACTTTACTGGGCATATTCCGAACGCGGTACATATCGCAGATAACACATTTCGTGGACCCAATGGCGCACTTCCAGTGCAGTATTGGCGTTCTGAAAATTTGCGATCGCTCTTCTCTCAAGCAGGCGTAAACGACGATAGCAAAGTATTGGTTTACTCGGATGGTCGTGATGTGTTGGGCGCAACGATGGTGGCTTATCTGCTCGAACGCACCGGACACTCCAACATTGCTGTTTTAGATGGTGGCTTTGCTGGGTATAAAGCGGCTGGACTAACTGTTACCAAAGAGTTTCCGTCTTATTCGTTAGGTCGCTTTACAGTGCGAGATCAGCCCAACCTACGAGTGAATTTAGCCCAAGTCAGACGGTTAATTGGTCAGCCTGGAGTAACATTTATCGATCCACGCCCACCTGAATTGTTCTCTGGTCAACAGCAAGTTTGGGCACGTAATGGACATATTCCCGGTGCTAAAAATATTCCCTGGCCGACATTCACAGTCGGTGAAACGAACTTCCATCAATTGAAATCCCTTGATGAAATTCGTCAACTCCTGGCATCTCGAAATATCACTCCTGAAAGCGACATCATCGTGACATGCAGCACTGGACGGGAGGCAACATTGCAATATCACGTTTTGAAGCATCTGTTGGGATATCCCAAAGTGCGGGTGTATGAGGGTTCCTGGACTGAGTATTCCTCTAATCCCAATAACCCCGTTGAAACAGGTCCTGGAGCCTAATACTGCACCACAGTGAATTGGATAGATGAGGTGTAGAGGGGGAAGGGAGTCGAGGGATAGCTGGGGGATAATTCAAATGCATCAATGCTGTAGGGGTGTGTCGCGAAACGCCCCTACGGAACTTATACATTAGACCAGCAACACCAATTGATTTGTCAATGCAGTTCTCGCCCCCCTTTACAAATCAGCTCTTACTTCTTCACTTTTTACTCTCCTGACATTCAAAGTCTCGTACTATATTGACAAAGCCGTTTTCTAAAAGAATTACGATGAGAGTTATCTTGTTATTGTTTGGTGGAGCGATCGCAACAACGTCTGTTGTTGGTTTAGCAGTGCTTTCTTTTATTGCTCAAGCAAGTTCAGACACACTAGAATTTATCGCCAGTTGTGCGCCCAGTGCGCCGGACAGTGGGCGTTCTAGCTCTCAAGAGCCTTCTCCAACACCATCTCCATCGCCATCACCATCGCCACGTCGCTCATAGTCGCTTGTGTCGTCTGCGATCGCTCAATTAGTTTTAATCAATCATGTTTTTGTAGGGTGCAGAAGATTCGCACTCTACAAAAAAGTTGTCTCTGCACCGAATCACGAATGAAGAGTTATGAGTCACACCTCTGATCTGCCGCTGGCAAAATATCAGCAAGCTTCTCCGCGTCCACAAACGGTGATTATCGCTGTTCTCCTGGGGCTAATTGTTTTTGGGGCAATCATTGTCAGTCCTTTTGGGGGTTGGAAGCAAAGTGTTTTGTTTCTGATTGGTGGGTTGTTTGGGTTGAGCTTGTATCATGCCAGTTTTGGCTTTGCGTCTTCCTATCGCAAATTGTTTGTCTATCGCGATAGTCAAGGTGTATTGGCACAAATTCTGATGTTGGCGATCGCCACCCTCATCTTTGCTCCCTTTTTGCTGGCAGGTAGTGCATTTGGTCAAGATCTGCGGGGAGCCGTTGCTCCTGTGGGGGTGCAGGGAATTATTGGCGCATTCCTATTTGGCATTGGGATGCAACTCGGTAGCGGTTGCGCCTGCGGGACACTTTACACCATTGGTGGCGGCAGCAGCATGATGCTGTTAACACTGCTGACTTTTGGGCTTGGATCGTTTTGGGCAAGCCTGACAGGGTCGCTCTGGGCAGGGCTACCTAAAACTGAACCCATTTCACTGGTGCAATCGTGGGGATGGTTGGGAGTTGCAGGACAATTGCTGGTGCTGGCGGCGATCGCTGCTCTGTTGTGGCAGTGGGGTCGCAAATCATTGCCTCCCACTGAAAGCAAATCCTCCACTCAACCGTTTAGCCTGAGAAACCTTCTGTATGGTCCCTGGTCATTAGTGTTTGGCGCGATCGCCCTTGCCATCTTAAACTGGTTAACCCTGCTCTTGGCGGGTCGCCCCTGGGGTGTAACCTGGGGCTTTACGCTGTGGACTGCTAAAATTGCGCAAACTTTGGGCTGGAATCCTGCAACGAGTGAGTTTTGGAGTCAAGGCATGGGAGCCGAAGCGTTAAGCCAAAGCGTCTTTGCCGACATTACTTCAGTGATGAACTTTGGCATCGTGTTGGGAGCCGCACTAGCTGCTGCTCTGGCAGGACGGTTGACCGTTAAACGCCCTCCCTCAAAGTGGGCGATCGCAGCGGCTTTAGTAGGGGGGCTGATGATGGGCTACGGTGCAAGATTGGCGTTTGGATGCAACGTGGGAGCCTATTTCAGTGGCATTGCTTCCACCAGTCTGCACGGTTGGTTGTGGATTACGTTTGCCCTCTTGGGAACGGGCATCGGCATTCGGTTGCGATCGCTCTTCCAACTCTCAAATTAAGGCGATTTAGGAGCAAAAGCCTCACTGCGGATTACATAGCGATTTCAAATCGTCTCTTTCAAATCGTCTCTTAATGAGACATAAACTTTGACGATTGAAACCATCACGATATGAACAACATCGACCTGCATCGGTTGGGCAAACTCTCGTTGCCGAGTAGTCCACGCAGGACATTCGGCAAATTAGTTAGCCAGGTTCTTTATCCGAATTGACGTATTGTTAGGAGGCGGACAGGCTGTCACTGGTCATTCGTGACGTGATACCAAATTGAATTGCGATCGTTGCAAATGTTTGTAGGGGTAGGTTTAGCAGGTAAGCTTATCGCTTTACCATTAACGTCACGGCAAAACCTACCCCTACGCCTCCTAAGTTTGCCCCAAGAGCCGTTTAATTGGTATGACAATAACAGCACCCCCTTCTAGACCTACGGTGTACAAACAAATCTTCTGATCTAACCTGTGCTAAGTTTGATCCTCCCTAACCCTCCTTAAAAAGGAGGAGATCGGAGCGGAAGTCCCCTTTTTAAGGGGATTGAGGGAGATCGAGTCGCACTTTGGACTCTCATTCGAGATTTGTGTACACGGTAGCCCTCTAGACTGGGCAAACCAATCGCCCATTGCCGTTGGTGACAATCCTGCCGCGACTGTTGTTAAACAATACTGGGATTTGCTCCTCAGTTACGGTTCCATCTGCTTGTCTCACCGTCCGCAAACTCACCATATTGGGATACTCGCCGACCATGCATCCCCGCACCTGCTCTGCCCAGACGTTAATTGCCACAGTACGAGCCTCCCGATAGCGGGCTAACTCTTCCAGAGAGCCGACATTAGCACGGGGCAGTGGATTAGGAAATTCCTGATCGGTGATGGGGGTGTTGGTGGTAATCGACGGGTTGTTGACAATGCGAGTGCGGATGGGAAACCGAAACGATGTTGGTAACACCCCCGGCACGGGTAGTTCCTGTCCTTCAATGCTGACCCGAACAGGAGTCGTCACCCGAACTGTGGGCTGTGCTTGAGCCGTAGATACGGAAGGTCGCTGGCTGAGTGGCATTTCTACAGGAATGTCGATCGCCCCATTAGAAACTGGTCTACGAGCAGGAGTAGCCTGAGCCATTAGAGCTTCAGACAGAACCTCAAACTCCTCGATGGCTACCTGATCGACATCAGCAGCGACCCTCTCATCGGCATCTCCCTCCGCAATCATGGGTCTTCCCGCATCGATTGGGTCTTCTGCAATGGGAAGTGGCTCCTCAGCAGGTGTCTCTGTCGTCCGCATTTCATCTGCGGTTGAGGTCATCGTTGCCGATGGAGGCAGAGATTCAGCGATAAATGTCTCTGGCAAAGCGATCGCTTGAGCAGGATCAGATGCGCTTTCCTCGGTGGCTAGCACGTCAGTTGCCTTCAATGTTGGCTCAGATTCTGGGGAGGGTGATGCATCGGAAGCCGCGATCGCCTGTCGATTCCAGTCTTGAGCAGCAAAAGCCGCTAACGCACAAACCGCGAGGGTGGGAATACGCATAACGTTTAACCTGTAGAAGTGTCAGATTTGCTACATAGTAGTTACAACGTCTTGACCTGCAATCAGGATGAAACGAATTGTTTACCCGGAGAATTTATGCAGTTGAGCCGAGGCGAGGGAGAGAAGGCAGTACCCCTACGCAGAGGTTCCACCCCCTACACCCCGTCTTAACCTTGCTACCCATGTCTTAGCCATGCCAAACCCAAATGAGAGCCTGTCTCATTGCCAATCTACATCGTCAGCGACTGCGGATTGGTTTCGATCAATTTTGCCAGATCTTTGAGGAAGGCAGCCGCATGAGCACCATAGATGATGCGATGGTCGCAGGTGATATTCACCTGCATTTGGGTGCGGACACCAAACATACCATCAGAGGTCGCCACGACTTGAGGACGCGAGGCACCGATCGCCAGGATAGAGCCTTGCCCAGGAGGCAAAATCGCATCAAAGCGATCAACCCCAAACATTCCCAAATTCGACAGTGTGAAGGTTCCGGTGCTGTATTCAGCAGGCTGTAACTGTTTCGCACGGGCGCGATCGACTAAATCCTTCCAGGTACGCGAGAGGGAATAGATATCAGCCTGGTCAGCGTTTTGGAGCACAGGGGTGATTAATCCGCCATCATCCATCGCGACTGCAACGGCAATGTTAATACCACTGCGATATTGCACGCCTTGATCGGTATAGCTCGCATTCAACAATGGGTGTTTTTGCAGCGTGACAGCAACCGCTTTTGCCAGCAGCGTTGTCATTGTGACACCCTTGGATTTGATTTGCTTGTATAGCTTATCCAAATTGTCAGTGGTGATAGTGTAGCCTACCCGGAAGACAGGCACTTGCAGGCTCGCCATCATGTTGCGAATGACAGCATTTTGCAGCGTGTTGAATGCTGCCACTTCACCGGGAGCCGCTGTAGGCACCGCGACAGGAGCCGCAGGAGCCGCTTTGGGAGCCGGAGTCGCCACAGGTGCAGGAGTGGGCACTGCGACGGGAGCCGCGACGGGAGCAGGTTGACTGACTTTGCCTGCCGCCGCTTCAACGTCTTCTGCCACAATCCGACCATGGGGTCCACTCCCCGTTAACGCTGCTAAGTCAACCTTGAGGTCTTTTGCCAATTTGCGGGCACGAGGAGAAGCCACAATTCGACCATTTTTGGGTGAAGCCCCATTAGACGCACCATTGCTGGGTGTGCTAGTGGTCTGCACAGCGACTACAGTCTCCGTTGCTTTTTCTTGAGGGGTTGCCGCTGGAGCCGCAGGAGAACCTGCTGTCGTCTGTTGCGAACCCGTCCCACGCTGCTTGGCGGTTTCAATTTCTGCTTCAGTTTCAGCAATCAGGGCGATCGCCTCACCCACCGGGGCACTTTCCCCCGCTTGCACCAGGATGGTTGCCAGGTAGCCTTCATAAAAGGATTCCACATCCATATCGGCTTTGTCAGACTCGACCACCACGACGGTTTCGCCTTTTTCAATCTTGTCACCCGGTGATTTGACCCAAGAGACAATTTTGCCTTCGGTCATCGTAGAGCTAAGAGCAGGCATGAAAACTTCTTGAATCATGGAAATGTATCCGAGTGACTAAATATGGCACAGCAAATTTGCATTGTAACCTGATATGAAGCCTGTTTTAAGGGGGAAATATACATTCCTCACAAGACTCTAAAGTAACGTCAATTCGGGTTGAACACCTGGCGAATCAATTCGCGGCTATGGGAGCGAAGTCCGCCGACGCGGACTACAGGAAATCAAGGGTTGCCGAACCGACGCAGGTCGGTTTTGCTCTTGTAGCGGCGGTTTTAACCGCTAAGATCCTTATCTCAAACTCAGGTTAAAGTAAAATGGCTGATCGGGGGGAATGAGCGTGAATTAGGTTTTGTGAGCATCATCAATCGGTTTAGCCATCCAGTAACACTATGAATGTCGGCAGAGTGAGTGTGATTGCGAGTAACGTCTTTCGTGAGGTGATTCGCGATCGCGTCCTTTATTTAATTGGCTTTTTTGCAGTCTTGTTTATTGCTGCCAGCACTCTGATTCCCTATGTGTCTGCCAGTGCCGAAGAGCAAATTTTGGCAGATTTAGGGCTAGCGGCGATCGGCATTTTGAGCCTGGTGATTGCCGTTTTTGTGGGCACTGGGCTAGTCAACAAAGAGATTGAAAAACGCACGGTTTTCGTTCTCATTGCCAAACCCATCAGCTATGGGGAATTCATCGTTGGTAAACATCTGGGGTTGTCAGCCGTGCTGGCGGTGCTGGTGCTGACAATGACGGCAATCTATCTGGTCGTCTTGAGTGTCTACGGCATTCCCTATCCAATTGGTAGCGTTCTCATCGCCGCTTTCTACCAATTTCTAGAGCTATCGCTGATCACAGCCGTAGCGATTTTGTTTGGGGTTTTCACCAGTTCCCTACTCGCCACCCTGTTTACGTTTGCCGTGTACTTGATGGGGCATCTCAGCCGCGATTTACTCACGCTGGGTAATTTGGCAAAGAGCGAATCCATTCAGCAGGTAACGCAGGCGTTGTACCTGGTGTTACCCGACCTGGAACGGTTGAACTTGAAGAATCAGGCGGTTTATGGAATTGAACTCTTGCCTCAACCCCTGGAACTGGCAGCCAATGCAACTTACGGCGTGTTTTACACGGCATTACTGCTGGCGATCGCAGTTCTGATCTTTTCGCGTCGCCAGTTTTAACCCATATCAGCCTAATCTGCGTTCATAATGCGAGGCACTTTGAAGAACTCACCTTCGCGATCGGGCGCACCCTCTAAGATGCTCTCGCGATCGGTAAAGGGAGCCAAATGATCAACGCGGGTCACATTCACCACATCGATCGCTCGTGTTGTCGGCGGAACGGTCGTGGTGTCGAGTTCGCTGAGCTGTTCAAAATAATCCAAAATACTGCTGAGCTGAGTGGAAAACTGCTCCTCTTCGGCAGGAGTGAGGTCTAATCGAGCGAGATTAGCCACTTTACGAACTTGGTCGCGATCGAGCATATCAATTTAGGGTTGAGGTCACTAGTCAAACTGTCTTTTGTTCATTGTCAACGGTCAATGGCGTAACGTGCAACTATTCCCGGCGTTGCTGAATGCAGATATAGCAACTGTCGAGACAGTTAATATGATTCTCAAAAACTGACTGCTGTACGGGCGTTTCGCGAAACGCCCCTAAGACCATACTATATGGCTCAGCACACCTATTCCCGTCCTGGTTTCTGTCACATCTGACTCGATGCATTGGAGGGATGGAAGCATCCCACTCAAAACCAGAGATCCAAACGTTCCTATGGGGCTGTCTCCGTCACAACTGATAGGGAATATTGACCATCACTGGCCGCATCAGGCGCAGCAATAATGACTCGATACATCCCCGGTTGTGAGAGGCTAAACCCGGCAGAAGCACCTGTTGCAGTGGGACGGGTTTCAAGATTTTGAATCGCAGAATCGCCCGCTTCTTGAATCAATTCCCCATTAGCAGCAATGATGGCGAGGATACTATACCCAGAGTCCAGCAAAATCAGGTTAGCTGGAAATTCTTCGCTCGACCAGTTAATGCGAATTGGGATGCCTGCACTACCTTCAAAGGTGTACTCGTCGTAGAGAATACCGCTTGAGGATAAGGATGCATCACCTGTTTCAAGCACACCTGTTTCCTGCAATAAAATTTCAGAGCTAGATTGGGCTTTGACTTCTGCTGTCACAACAGTCAGGGATGCAGCGAAAGAGATCAAAAGGGGCAAAATTCTCACAGGCGTATCCTATTTCAAGATGGATTTGGCAGCGGTTCAGTGTGAGTTTACGCCATCACCCATCTCATACTCAACCCTGTCTCCCATCCCTTCTGTTAGATAATGCGTGTGAGGTTGCACGGGGGTGTTGAGGTCAGACACCTCAATGAAGACCTCCGCAAATGCAGTAACGATGCCCCTCTGTACGGTAATTCCCTCATCTTGAAGAAGGGATTCCTGAGGGCGACCCAAGCTATCCAGTTTCACTTTTCCCAATTTTCCGTCTTGACCCACAACACGATGCCAGGGCAATGTTAGCTGTTCCTCCTCGGTTAAGGTACTGAGAATGTAAGCAACGTGCCGGGGAACAACACTCATGTAGGAGCCGATGGATGCAAATGTGGTCACTCGACCAACCGGAATTGCAGGAACAATCAGACAGATGTCTCGCTTGATGCCGATAAAAGCTTTTGATTTTGGCATATAGCAACGCTATGGGTTGAGTCACAGACGATCTGGAGCAGTTTACAGACGCAGGGCAGGGAGGCGATCGCCCCCTGCCTGACTCCAGCTTAAGATGACCGTGGTTGACGACGATGGTTAGCGTTTTGCCGCTAAGGTCGGGGGTCAATCCGGAGGAGTTGCCCATCATTCTCATCGGTCAACACATAGAGCAGACCATCTGGTCCCTGACGGATATCGCGGACTCGCTGATTAATGGCGATCGTGTCCACTTCCGTTGCGTTGCCATTGGCATTCACTTGAATGCGGTGGACATTTCCAGTTCGTAACCCGCCAGCAAACACATTACCGCGCCAATCGGGAAAAACATCTCCCGTGTAGACCGTCAAACCCGATGGCGCAACAGTCATCGGCCAGACGATTTTTGGATCAACCATACCCGGTTGCGATTGAGTTGGGGCAACCGGCTGCCCTGTGGAATACTCTCGGCTGTGGCTTACCAGAGGCCAACCATAATTCTTTCCTGCTTCCACCAGATTCAACTCATCCCCGCCTCGTGCCCCATGTTCAGACACCCAAACCCGATTTTGTAGCGGGTCATACGTCATCCCCTGAATATTGCGATGACCGTAGCTCCAGACGGCTGGAGCAGCATCGGCTGTGCTGACAAAGGGGTTGTCATTGGGAATCGTGCCGTCATCGTTAATCCGCACTACTTTTCCTAAATACGAACTGAGGTTTTGTGCCTGCTTCCGAATCAGGTCACCATCCAGCTCCACAGGTGGATTTCCCCCATCTCCAATCGAGACTAAAAGTGTGCCATCAGGCAGCCACACCAGGCGAGAACCAAAGTGTTGAGTGCCATACTTCTGCCGATTCACTCTAAAAATAACTTCCAGATTTTGCAGCGATGTGCCGTCAAACTCTGCCCGTGCCACCTCAGTCCGATTGCTCTGGCTATCTCCAGAAGCATAGGTCAGGTAAACCAGCCGATTTTGCTCAAACTGGGGATGCAGCGCGATATCTAACAATCCTGCCTGTCCATCGACTAATACCGATGGCACACCACTAATGGGAGTAGGGTCGAGGGTGCCATCCCGCACAATTCGCAGTCGTCCAGGACGTTCAGTAATAAGCAGATCGCCATCCGGTAGCCAGGCAATGCCCCAGGGATGCTCTAACCCTTCGACAACAGGAGTCAGGGTATAGCCTGAGGGTTGTTGGGGAGTCGTCTGATTTGCCTGGGCTGTTGCAGAGTCTGGCTGAATTGCCGCAGGGCTGGGAGAAGCAACCTCTGTTTCTGTTGATTCTGTTGATTCTGTCCCGGTGGATGCCGCACAGCTAGCAATAACCAGTCCACTAAGCAACATCAGGAGTAGGGTTTGCCGTCCGTGTCGAGTCATAAATCGCCTCTCGTGAGTAGAAGAGCCTGCCTTCTATTGTGCTGATTTTGTCAGCCTAGTGTGTGTTCAGGTCTATCTCCATTCACAAACTGTTCATTTGCTATGACGAGAAGCGATCGCCCATAAACATTCACCCCATGGGGTCGTAACGCCACCTTAAAGCGGTTAACGAGCCTGGGCTCGGGATAAGGATCTTGGCGGTTAAAACCGCCGCTACAACGGCAAAACCGACCTACATCGGTTCAGCAAACCTTGATTTTCCGTAGTCCGCGCAGACGGACTTGGCTCCTATAGCCGCGAATTGATTCGCCAGGTGTTTAACCCGAATTGACGTTAACGACGGGGCGATCGCACGTTTTGGGTAAAGCGGAAGTTAATGATCACCGATGCATCAGGAATCGTGGCAGGAAAGGGAGCAAAAGGAGCCGTATTTTCTACCGCTGCGATCGCTGCTTGATCAGCGAGGTCTGACCCCGACGATTGGGTGACTCGAATTTCACTCACTAATCGACCCTGGCGATCGATCTCAAATCGCACTAGAGTTTCTCGTGTCACATCTGGATTTGTGCTGCGCCAATGTTGATAAATCGTCTCATTCAACGCTGCAATGTAGTCGCCCCAAATCTCATCTCGCTGGGTGTTAATTCCAGGACGATTGACGGCTGTGCGATCGGGATTAAACAAACCATCTAGACCAAAACCGGGGGATGGCACTCCTGGCTCGGCTGATGCATCCGGCGATAGAGTTGGCAGCGGTGGCACTGGAGAAGCGGCTGACAGGGACGGTTCTGGGCTGGGAGCTTCGGGCTTGGCTGGGAGTGGGGAAGGATTGACCGGGGGAGCAACGACTCCTGATGCTGCTCGTTGAGATGGAATCGGAGATGCTGATGGCGTTGGCTCGGTTTTCTCAACTGAGTCTGAGTCCAATTCCTTCTCGCTATCATTCGTCTGGCTGTAGGTCGGTACATATGCCCCCGTCGCCGAACTGGGGGTGAGGGGTTTAGAGGACTCGGCTTCTGGAGGTTTGAATTCTTCAGGTTTTCCGGCAGCGATCGCCAAACCAGACTGATGCTCTCCTCCGGCTTGAGTGTCGATGTTGGAGAGTTGCCCTATCTCGTTTGGCTCGCCAGATTCACCCTCTAGATAAACGAATTCAATCGATTGCGGCGGATCGGTGGCGACCTGGTCTGCTTCGACCCGCCACACCTGGATCCCCACCGCCATCAACCCCAGATGAAACGCAACGGCAGTTGCCAGATAAAGGACGAAGCGATCGCTCCGTTGAGCAGCAAACTTAAGACGATATCGACGGGCTAGGTGCATATCAGGGGAGGGCAAGGGGATAGGAGTAGTCGGTGATTATGAGTTGTGTCGAGTAACCTAACCCCAAACCACCAGAATCGTTTCTTTCTTCTTCCCTCAGTAGATTATGATTGGATCTGGACAAAGTGTGAACAATTTATTCTTTACATTCAGTTATGGATATCTTGACTTTAGGATGGGTTTCGTTGCTGACGGTCTTCACTTTCTCAATCGCGATGGTCGTTTGGGGTCGTAACGGCTTCTAAATTGCAAACAGCATGACTCTTGAAACATACGCTCTCAATGCTCTAGCCGTGTTGGCGTTGGTGTTATTGCTGACAGTGACAGGTGGTATTGCTTACCTGACTACTGTGGAGTGGCGCGATCGCCGTCGTCAAGAGCGCGAAAAGCGGGAAGCCCGGAAACGCTAACCTCATTCATCAGTAATCTCTTTAGAGGCGCATCTCACGATGTGCCTCTCTTCCGTTTGGAGCCTAAATTTGCGTTTAGAGTCTATAGCAACCGAAGGGTTGGTTAGGACGGGGTGCAAGGGTGGAATCCCTGGCTGGGGGCGCAGCCCTCACACCCCCTTGTATTAACTATCTCGACAGTTGCTATAGATTGTAGTTAACCGAATCAAATACAACTTGCAGGTGCAAGTGTAGTTTGAGGGACAATTACCCGATCGATACCCCCCTCATACTGTTTCGGTACTGTTTTTTATTGTGTTGATTGGTGTATGACGACTGCCCGTGAACGGATTGAACTATCCTCTGCATCTTCTCTGGTTGCTCATCCTTTAGAACCGCTCACCGCCAAAGAAGTAACCGCTGCGGTCGCGATCGTGCGTGACCAACAGCCAGTCGGTGACTCATTTCGCTTTCCCTGTGTCACCTTACATGAGCCCCCCAAATCGTTTGTCCTGAACTACAAACCGGGTGAGCCATTTGAGCGAGAAGCTTTCCTGATTTTGTTAGACAACGCGACAGGTACAACCTACGAGGCGATCGTCTCTTTAACTCAAGGCAAAGTAACCTCATGGACAGCGGTTCCAGGGGTGCAGCCCAACATTATGGCAGATGAGTTATCCGAGTGCGAAGCAGCGGTTAAAGCGCATCCAGAGTTTCAAGCGGCGTTGGCAAAACGCGGCATCACGGATTTAGAGTCTGTTGTGGTTGATCCGTGGGCGATCGGCAACTTTGGTTTTGCCGACGAAGAAAACCTGCGCCTCTCCCGTTGTCTCTGTTATCTGCGGACAACTCCCGACAGCAATTTCTACGCCCGTCCGATTGATGGGTTGGTGCCCGTCGTAGACCTCAATAAAATGCAAGTTCTGCGAATTGAGGATATGGGTGTGGTGCCCGTCCCTCCGGAGTCTGGGGAGTATGAACCCCAGTTTCAACCCAGTCTGCGAACCGACATCAAACCCCTGCACATCACCCAACCCGAAGGGGTGGGCTTTGAGGTGAATGGGCACGAGATTCGCTGGCAAAAGTGGCAAATGCGAATTGGCTTCACGCCTCGTGAGGGGTTAGTGCTCTATACCGTGGGCTATGAAGATCAGGGGCAGTTGCGCTCCATTCTCTATCGCGCATCGATGGCAGAAATGGTGGTGCCCTACGGCGACCCCCGTCCACAACATTTCCGCAAAAATGCCTTTGACCTGGGCGAACACGGTGTGGGGATGCTGGCAAACTCGCTCAAGCTGGGGTGCGACTGCCTGGGAGAGATTCGCTATTTTGACGCTGTGCTGACGAATAGCCGGGGAGACGTGTCCATTATTGAGAATGCAGTCTGTCTCCATGAAGAAGACTATGGCATCTTGTGGAAACACACCGACTGGCGGCGCGATCGCGCTGAAGTGAGGCGATCGCGGCGGTTGGTGCTCTCCTTTATCGCCACGGTTGATAACTACGAATACGGCTTCTTCTGGTATTTCTATCAGGACGGCACGATTCAATACGAGATCAAGCTGACTGGGATTTTGCTCTGCGGAGCACTCGACAACTATCCCAAATTTGGCACGGTCGTTGCTCCAGAGTTAAACGCCATTAACCACCAGCATTTCTTCTGTATGCGGCTCGACTTTGACATCGATGGCAGCGAGAACTCTGTCTACGAGGTCAACAGCGAGTCGGAACCTCTGGGACCAGAAAACCCCTACGGCAATGCCTTCTTTGCGAAATCGACCTTACTGGCGACGGAGCAAGCGGCTCAACGGATCATCGATCCCTTTACCGCTCGCTATTGGAAGGTGGTGAATCCCTCTGTAAAGAACCGTCTGGAGCAACCCGTGGGCTATAAGATCGTGCCCGGAGAAAACGTCTTGCCCTTTGCCCATCCCGATGCGCCAATTCTCAAACGGGCTGGATTCATGACCAAACACCTGTGGGTCACCCCCTACGATGTGGAGGAAAAATATCCCACAGGGAAGTATCCCAACCAACATGCGGGGGGCGAAGGTTTGCCCCAGTGGACTCAGGGCGATCGCCCCATTGAGAACACCGATGTCGTGGTGTGGTATGTGTTTGGGCATCACCATATCCCCCGTCCTGAAGATTGGCCCGTTATGCCCACCGCCTATTCTGGGTTTATGCTCAAGCCAGTGAGCTTCTTTGACGCTAGCCCTGCATTAGACGTGCCACCATCGGTAACCCACAAGGCATGTCATTGAAGTGAGGGAATGGGGAATGGGGAATGGGGTGTTTCTCCCTACTCCCTACTCCCTCTTCTCTAATCCCCACTCCCTCCTCTAAACACCTGCTTCCGAGCAAGACACTCGTCTAAAATTCGCCCCAACCCCACCGGGACCTGTCTCTGCCACCCAACCTGTTACCCCAAAACGGTTAATCTGAACCCAGACACGCCCGTTTTCGGTTGCAGGTTGGGCCTGCACTTGGGGTGTACCCAGAATGCGAAAGCCATCATTAGGAAACAGTAGGGCATCGGTTGCGGCAGCGGCAGTATTAGGTGCGCGTCGAACGGTCAACGGAAACTGGGTTGTCACCACACCACAAACTGCACTACCTGTTGTATTAGGAACAGCGGCAGGAGGCGTTACGGGAGCATTGCCTGAGCGGCAGGGCAAAAGAAACGCTGCCTGAACGAAGCCTCCAATGGGTGAACTGATTTGTACCCAACCGCGATTGGGGTTACTGGCGAGGGTAATGCGAGTGCCTGCTGGAATGTCGGTCACTCGTACAGCTTCCAGATCGGCACCCCCATAAACTCGCTCAATCCGCAAGGTTTCGCGGCATTGTCCTACTAAGCCTTGGGCAACCTCCATCGCAGGGGCAGGAGCCACAGGAGACGCTGCTCCGCTTGAAGGAATTGCCTCAGCAGCCTCATTGTCCTGGGTGGGGCGATCGCTCACGGCTTGACTCGGCAAACCACTCATCACGGTCGTAACCAGGCTTAAAGCGGCAATGCAACCAACAAAACCAATTCTGACTTTACCGATGCTCATACTCACACCATGTTGAAGGAGGGATTACACTCCTTATATACTCCATGGGCGACTTTTCTCAGATCCCCGATTTTTGATGATGTCAATCAGCTGTCTTGGATTGTAGATTTAAACGGTATTCCAAACCTGTTGATAGTCTCCGTTAAGAACCCCTGTAGTCCCTCCTGCTGAGAGAACGGCGACAGGCGGGGTCAGTCGCAACAGATCTGAAACACTACCCAAATGTGACTACGGCTATAGTTACCCCTGCGGCAAATCCGATTGCGATCGCTTCAGCGTAAAGGAAGTGCCACCCTGTAAAATTGTCTGTTAACGTAGACGTTGTGGTAATGGTGTATTTTTGTGAGGCTTGGGCTGTGCCTACATCCCACAAGGAATTGCCTGTTTAGGCCATAGACGTTGTTAATTTCATTTCGTTCACAGGGAGTGCGACTCTGATGTGTGGAATCGTCGGTTATATCGGAACTCAGACGGCTAACGGGATTTTGCTAGATGGTCTACGGCGGCTGGAGTACCGAGGGTATGATTCCGCAGGCATTGCAACCCTCTCTGACGATAAGATTCATTGCGTCCGGGCAAAGGGAAAATTGCTCAACCTGGAAGCCAAATTGGCGGAGCAAAATCCCCCAGGACAGATCGGCATCGGTCATACCCGCTGGGCAACTCACGGTAAACCCGAAGAACACAATGCCCACCCCCATATGGACATGGCACGCCGAGTCGCCGTGGTGCAAAACGGCATTGTTGAAAACTACCGTGAACTGCGGGATGGGTTAAAGCAGCGCGGCTATGAATTTGTCACTGAAACCGATACGGAAGTGATTCCCAATCTGGTCGTGGAATGTCTCGACCAGATGCGGGTAGACAATGAATTAGAGCAGTATGGCTCTCCATTGAGTGAAGCGGTGCGACGAGTGGTCAACAAATTGGAAGGAGCCTTCGCGATCGCCATCATCTGCACTGAATATCCCGATGAGATCGTCATCGCTCGCCAACAAGCACCCCTGGTGATTGGCTTTGGGCAAGGGGAATTCTTCTGCGCGTCGGATACGCCCGCCATCCAGTCTCACACTCGCGCCGTTGTTCCTCTCGAAAATGGCGAGATGGCAACCCTCACCCCTCTGGGCGTTGAGATGTACACCTTTGAGGGCAAACGAATCCGCCGACAACCGCATTTGCTCAGTAGTGCGGCGATCGCCACTGAAAAGCAAGGCTATCGTCACTACATGCTCAAGGAAATCTATGAGCAACCCAGTGTGGTGCGGAGTTGCTTAGACACCTACATCAAACCCGACTGGACTGCCAGCCAGGGCACCAACCCGATCGATTTAGGACTACCTGACGAACTCTACACAGAACTAGAGCAGATCCAGATCGTCGCCTGTGGCACCAGTTGGCACGCCAGTCTGGTCGGCAAGTATTTACTGGAACAGGTGGCAGGCGTTCCGACCCACGTGCAATATGCATCTGAGTTTCGCTACGCACCCCCACCACTTGCGCCCAATGTGTTGATCATCGGTGTCACGCAGTCCGGTGAAACGGCTGATACGCTATCTGCGATTAACATGGAGCGACAACGACGGTCAGAACAATCCCCTCAACTCTGGGCACGCTTTTTGGGCATCACGAACCGGATGCAGAGCACTCTGTCGCGATCGGTGGATCACGTCATCAACACCCACGCTGGTATCGAGATTGGCGTAGCCGCAACCAAGAGCTTTACCGCTCAACTCGTCGCTTTCTATTGTCTGGCACTCGATTTTGCCTATCGCCGCAAGATGATTGCCCCAGAACGGCTAGAGCAGATTATTAATGGATTACGCCACATCCCCATGCAAATTGAATCCTCTTTAAGGGATCAGGAAAAACAAGCCGAAACGCTGGCACACGACTTCTCGGAAGCAAAGGATTTTATCTTTGTCGGACGGGGTGTGAACTTCCCGATCGCCCTTGAGGGAGCACTCAAACTGAAGGAAATTAGCTACATCCATGCGGAGGGCTATCCATCCGGTGAGATGAAGCATGGTCCGATCGCCCTACTGGATGAAAAAGTTACGGTTGTGTCGATCGCCATTCCAGGTTTGGTCTACGAGAAGGTGCTCTCCAATGCCCAGGAGGCAAAGGCACGCGATGCCCGCATTATCGGCGTGACCTCATCCACGGATCCGCATGTCACAGAGATCTATGACGACCTATTGCCCATTCCAGAAGTGGATGAGTTGCTGTCGCCGTTGTTGACGGTGGTGCCGTTGCAGTTTCTCGCCTATCACATAGCGGCTCGTCGCGGTCTGGATGTGGATCAGCCTCGAAATCTCGCGAAGAGTGTCACGGTTGAGTGAGGAGATGAGTGATGCAGACGATTGTGATCAATGGGAATAATGTTCTTTGCCACAAATAAAGTTCTTTACTAGCAAATAAAGTTCTTTACTAACTGGCACAGAGCATAAATACTTACTTCTGCTCGTAACAATCCCTTCGAGCAAGATTGAAGGGCAGGGGCAGTCTTGAAGCGATCGCTATTCATCGCTAATCCAGTTGGTTAAGCTGGTAAACTGCCCCTGCTTTGTCCTTACCTTTAGTGCCTAAACCATTATTGCTGCCGTGTTTTAGCAAGGCTAAGAGATTAAATTTGAAAACGGGACTGGTTGTGTTACAAGCTAGATTATTCGTCAAGGTTCAAATCCTTCAATTTCACCTAAAGGTGTTTGCATGCTAGATCCTGCAAAACCTGTTGGAGATTGCTCTCCACAAGATTTAGTTGCAGCCCTAATGCTTAAGGCTGCATTCAACCAGTTTGACCCTAAACAGGTTTTGTCTGATCTTTATGCTCATAGAGAGTGGTGGAAAAGCTTTGCAATGGGACCACCGTTACCCGAAGATACAGAATACCCTCTAGATAGGGTACTAATTGCACTTCGAGATTTGCACTATAGGTGGAAAGCAGACACTTTGTATGTCCTGTCTTGTGCCGACGACTATGTAATTCCTTTGCTCGATTTAAGCAAGGAATGGCAATGCAGCAGTACAGAGGTTATTGATCGCACTCGTACCGGTTCTCTCTTAGGCAGACATCCTGCTCCACCGCCAGTCGTTGTTTATTGGTGGGACTGAAAAGGATTGATCTAATCTTGTTGATCTAGAACCTCATAATTTGGTTTTAAAGTGAACGCACCGTGTAGTAACTCTAATGCTGAGTCGATAGCCTCATGAATTGGTTGAAGTGTTATAAGTTCTGGGCGTAAACCTGCCCGACGAATTAACTGCCATCTTTGTGGATAACTACCTTCTTGTCTATAACAATGTACAACCCAGTTAATTCGTCGCAATGCAAAAGATTCACGAGTTTCTACAACATCCGTCAAAACTTTTGCCGTTAGCGGTAACTTATCTAGATGTTTTTGAATCAGAGCTAGTTGACCTAATTCACGTGCGATCGCTGCAATTGTGACCTGATTCGGTCGTCCTCCCTGTTTGTATAACTTGGTAGCAGAAAGCCTCACTGCTTCTGCAAGTTCAGCATCTCGTCTCTCCCAATCCACACGTGGACATGGCGAGTTTGTTTGTTTTTTAGGAGGCAGGTTAGCTTCTAGCCACTCACGATCATTTCGTCGTAACCAGGTATAAACTCTTTGAAATTGGTTCTTCAGTTTCGTTCTTCCTGATGTAAGGTTTTCTCTTCGTGCAGACAACCATTCCATCCTGTAGTTCTCCAGAGTAGCTGCTGGCAATCCTTCTCGATTTTCTGATGAAGAAACAAGTTCCCTATTACTTCTGTTGGTTTGTCGCTCACCCTGACGTGGAAAAGGTAATTCCAGCGCAGCAGCATGTAGTTTGACAGTAGTTGGATCAACTCCAAGCTCTCGTGCCATGCCTCGAAGACTGACTGTCGAATCAGCCCACAGTTCTTTCAACTTTTCTTCCCAGACTGAGCCAAAAGCTCGAATCTTTGTAATGCGAAACTGATCCTCTTGAGTTTTATCAGGACCAGTACGGCAGTAGATGAAGCCACAAGAGCAATGAAATGTACCTACTGGCTTTCCGTGATCTTGAGTGTAAGTAATTTCACACGTTTGAATTACAGGTTGATGAAAATGAGAGGCAGCTTGATTTAGACAAGGCCAAGGTCCCTTACCAAAAGGTTTGAATTGATTAGGAAGCTGAAAGAATGACTCGGCTGAATACTCTAGAAATTGTATGAGCAATAGGTGATGTAGGGGATGCTGGGAACCTTTGGGCGATCGGATTAACCGAAGTAACCAACTATGCTGACTTTCAACATCAATTTCACATTGCATACTTTGAAGGAAACCGTTGGAATAGAAATGACAAAACTCGTTCAACAACTGATTAATTCGCACCCTACCGCTACTTGTGGCGAGTTCTCTCTCTGCAAGTAGTTGATGATAACGCTTCAACAGCACATCTAATCCGGGCGGGGAAATAGTTTGCTTTAGCAGCCAAGCAGCATCCTGTGCAATTTTCAGCAGAATTTTGTGGTGAGGTTGTAGTACATCGAGTGAGCGTGTCTTTGGTAGTTGAATTCCCTGCTCTGCTGCAACAAACTCATGACGAGTCTGAGGATTCTGAATCCGAACATAGCTATTTAAAAGACCAACATTGTGGTCAACACAAATCTCAACTCCGGGTAATTGGTGAAGACGATGCCAGTAACACTCACCAAATTCTTGTTCATCGTGCAATGCACAGAGAGGACAAAACCTGAGCCATTCTAGAGGGCGAATAGTACTTGCCATAATACCAGAGCGCATTTTAATGGCTGGTCCTCGTGCCCCTTCCATATCAGCCCAAAGTTCTCGAGCCTGTTTAGGATGTAAGAAGGGCGCAAAAAACGGAAAGAGTGTGAAATCGTTGATCAAGCGTTTAATCGTATATGGACTACCAGGTGGTAATGCAGAAACCAGACTGCCAAGATTACTGGGTAAGTCAACAACAGCGATCGCTGCTTCATCTCCAAACAACTCCTGCATAGTATCTTTCATATTCGGATACTGCATCCGCCTATGAAATCGAGCACAGAGACTGTAAAGCAGCTCATCTGGGTAAGGAGCAGGAAAGCATCCAAGCATGATTGCTTATTAATGGCTTAATCTTCGTTCCACAACTGCGATGCCTGGTTAGAGGCATCGCAGCAGAATCTTCTGAATCTACGCGAACTCAGCTAAGCAGTTCAGCCAGAAATAGGCAGATCGAGTTCGACGGAGATTATGAGGAGTAATTGAACAGTTGTGATTCTTGCCAACTAATGACGAGCCGTTAGCGGTCATTGTTGGATGAGGTGCGTTTCGAGTCTTCTTTCTTCTGCATCCACAGAGCGATCGCCTCCTCAAGAGCCTCACTTTGACTCATCTCCTCTGAAGTGCAGAGGACTTTGAATCGCAGTGCAAGCTCTTTAGGCACATAGCCGCTTACCTGAGCGTAATTGGGGTCGTCACGCTTAGTTACCAAGTCGCCTGAGTGGGGTTCACGTAAATTTCCTGAATTCATCATCTCATGAAGGCATGAAATCCTTTAAACTGCATTATTTCATGAAGTAACTACTTCATGAAATAATGCTAGCATCTTATTGGCTGTGTATGTATTCCTTCTTGGTATGAACTCAGATGCTTCAGCCTCTCAACCCTCTTTAGGAGATAGAAACTCCAACCCTTCAGCTTTTTTTAGCGATGAGGGGGTAGGTTTGCTTTTTGGGCAGAATGCTTCCGTGGTAGTAATTCCCCCTGATTTTGCGGCTGCCCAGTTGCCCAAATATTCAATAGGTAGTCGGTGCCGTTTGGCTCCACAGACCCATTCAGAATGGGGAACGATAATTGGGCAGATTTATGCTCCTGTATTTAAGGACTTAGGCAAATCAAGGCAGAAGGCAGATTGGTGGTCCTGGATTTACCTCGTCTTGCTAGACGCCGATAGTCCATCAAGAGGTTGGATCATTGCTGATTGGGTTGATGAAGAAGATTTAGAGCTTCTTCCTGCTGGACAAGATCTATCGGCTTCTGATGAATCGGAGGCTTTATGACACGTAGATCAGGACAAGTCCCATTTGGAGAAGTTGAACGGGTACTGTTTCGAACTTACGTCAACTGCCAAATTGCGATCGCCCATCCCCGCGAGCTGTATGAGGAACTTGATCTCACCCAGGAGCAACTAGCGATTGTCGCCGGATGTAGCTTAGCCACAATGGAGCGCTGGATGAGCCAAAACAATGAACCCCGAATGCTCAAAGAGGTTTACCTGCGTCGATTAGGGGAGTTCCGGTTTTTACTCCGTCATTACCGTGAAATTCCTGCTGAAGCATGGGATCGTCTTTGCCCACTCCCACCCAGAGATCGTGCCATTCTCTTTCCAGACCAGTCCTGACAAATGTGTGGTTCTTTCCCTCATTTGAGGGGAATTTGCTGGAGACGCTTGTTTGAGTTAGTACGCTCGATCTATCGTGACAACAATCTCTCCAATCGCCGTTAAGGAACCCGCAAAACATGGACGGAATGCTCTCCAATTTCGATATCGGCAAACCCGTACTGGCAGATCTCCTTCTACAAATCCATCTGGGTAAGATCCAGCTACCGGATCTCCAGCGCAGTTTCTGCTGGCTCGACGATCTGATCATTCGTCTTTTGGCAAGCATCAGCAAAGGCTGGACCATTGGGGCAATTATGCTATTGGAGAACAACAGCCCTCACTGGGTCTTTCGTCCTCGTCTGGTTGAAGGCGTTCAACTAGAAAACTCGCCGATTCCGACTTACCTGATTCTGGATGGACAGCAAAGACTGACAGCCCTCTACATGGCGCTCTTTTCAAACCGTCCTGTCCAGCTTCGGAGCAAGCGAAACTACAAGCATTCCAACCGTTGGTATTACATCGATATGGAAAAGGCACTAGATCCTCAGGTTCGGCGTGAACAGGCGATCGTCAGCCTGAATGAGGATCGCATTAAAGCCGGGTGTGGCACCGAAGGCAAAAAGATTGATTGCTCCACGCCAGAAAAAGAGTACGAGCAGAACTTGTTCCCAACTACCAGCACCTTTCAGTTCTCAAAATGGCGGCAGGAATACTGCAAATATTGGAACTACGCACCTGAAAAGCTGGAATTAATCGACAAGTTCGAGCAGGAAATCATCAAGCGGTTTGAGCATTATCAGCTACCCGTCATTGAATTGATGGCATCACTGCCCCGCCCTGCTGTCTGCCAGATGTTCGAGAACGTGAACACGCAAAATTCAGTGCTCACCTTTTTTGATCTCGCTACCGCCTGCTTTGCCGCCGACAACTTCTCCCTCCGAGAAGATTGGGCGGAGAAAGAGCAGCAACTCAAAAAACACCGATTGCTGCATTCCGTGCGGGAAACAGATTTTCTCAGTTGTGTGACTCTGGTCGCAACTTATTACCGTCGCCAACATGCCATCAAAACCTCAACTCCCTCACAAAAGCTCCCGGCAGTCGCCTGCGGGCGGGATGAGGTTTTGAATCTGTCGGTTGAGGAATACAAAACCTTTGCCCCGCGAGTGGTGGTGGGGTATGAAGAGGCAGTAAGGTTTTTACATGGACAACGGATTGTGACGGCTGAGGATCTGCCCTACCAGATTCAACTGGTTGCTCTTGCTGCTGTGCTCGCGGTAATCGGCTATCCGCAGGAACAGGTGCGCTCAAAGTTAGAACAGTGGTTCTGGTGCGGGGCTTGCACCGCGTTCTACACCTCCTGGCACGAGGCACGAGCTTCAAGAGATATGTTGGAGGTGCCAGACTGGTTGATGGGCAATAGTCTGGTCGTTCCAAGCACAGTACGGGAGGCGCTGTTTGACCGCAGCTTCCTACAGCGCACTCAGCGGCGACACGGCTCTGTCTACAAGAGCATCAGCGCTTTGTTGCGGAAAAATGGGGCGATCGACCTGGCTACTGGCGAAGCACTATCAGATGTGAACTTCTTTAATGACCCGATTGAGTGCCACCATCTTTTTCCCACCGCTTATGCCAAACGTCAGGCAATTCCTGCCTCCCAGTACAACTGCCTAGTGAACCTGACTCCGCTGTCCCAACTCAGCAATAAAAAGATTGGTGGTAAGGCACCGAATGAGTATCTTCAAGCATTGGTGGATCAAGGTATCTCCCGATCTCGACTCGACTCGATTTTGCGATCGCACCTGGTAGAGCCGGAAACTTTGTGGCAGAACGACTTTGAAATGTTTTTGATCAGCCGCACAGAGAACTTGCTGAAGTTGGTGAGTGAAGCGATGGGAAAAACGGCAATAGGGAGGTCTTTTGAGATAGAACTGCCAGCCTTGCTTGTGTCCTACAGGTAAGCCGTTGCTTCCTAACTCCTTGAGGTGCATTATTCCGAGCGCTGTAACTTGTGATCAGGGAAAGAAGATCTATGCCACTTTATGCCATCCTCCACAGTGATATCGAAGGGCTACACGAGAAAAGCTGCACGTTGGTTCATGCGGGTTCTCCCGTTGAAATTGCCCAACATATGCTGGCTCACCCAAAGCAGTGGCAGGCGTTGCTGTACCAGCTTTACCCGGATGACGGGGATTCTCGCAGTCTTTGGCAACGGATTCAGGCGGATAAACTCACGCCCGAAACGTTGTTGGCGCTAATTAATCAAACCTGTTGCGATGAACCAGCTGAGATGGTACGAATTCAGCCAGTTCAGGTTCAGTCCCTTAACCAGGTAAAGGTTGAAACCCGGTGGATAGGTTCCGATGCTTCAGACTACTTAGACAGCATGTCCGGAGATCCCCCTGTTTCATCAGCACAAACCCTCTCCTCATCGACCATTGAGGAACTTCTGGCAATTTACACGCAGCTCAGACGACGCAAAGGCAGGGAGTTATCCGCTCAACTGAATCAAATGAGGCAGCAGGTCATTGCTGAATTTGATTCAATCCGTCAGCGAGAGCTAGAATTCACTGCCCTTCAGGAAACTTTGCTCGATCAACTTCAGACTCATTTTGCTTTCGATGCGCGATCGCTTCTAACAACAATCGATTTCGAGCGGTTTGTACACTCCATGTTGGTAGCAGGTTTAGAGAAATCAGGCGTAACACCACCGCTGCAAGTTGCCCAAAGCCCGGCAGATTGGGTGTTAAAAACCCTGCCTCACCCCCTACAACTGCAAAACATTCAGATAATCAGACCCTCTAAAGAACCTGAAATTACTGAGTTTTTTGTTGAGATGCAGGTCAGTTTGGGGGATTGGTCCCAGTTTTTGTCTGTTCCAGTTGGTGGATCAAAAGATGGCCTCTCGGTTTCCTATCAGCCTCTTTATACGACGCAACAGTGGATTGAGGTCAGCTACCAGATACAAAAGAACCTGGTGAAACTTCCGATCGCTCCTGACTTACAGCTTGGATTAGCCCAAGAACTGGTCTGCCTGCTCACATACATCGGTGAGCTGTTCAACATTACTGGAATCGTCGATCGCCTTGGTAGTTTGCAGATCTGAGATAGGCGTCGCCATTCCAACGAGGAAATTGAAGGTCCTAGCTGAGGTTAAGGCTTTCAGTTCATGTCTAATTGCAAGCTTACAAATATGTCTAAATCGCTCAAGTTGCCCTGCAAACGTTACTTCCTCATTTCGATGCTGCTTGCCTTTTGGCTTGGAGTAAACAAGTCCCTACTTTTCAAAGGAGTCCTTTCGTACAAACGAGCGTTAAAGATACAAAGTTGGTTACTTCATCTTTGGCAGGTGGAACAAAAGCAACTTTGTGTTGTGACTTTTCAAGTTCTTGAACAATGTCTTAGAAGTGGCGAAATCGATTTAGATGAGGACGTTTTGGAATATTTCAAAGACCTGAAGGCGATGGAAGCCGAAGGTCGGTATAACGAAATTCTGCATCAACTGTATGTGCCTCGAAACAAATCTCACGAAGAAGGTGGCAAATGCACAGTTCCCAGGCACGATTGATTCAGAACATCAGTAATTTTGGGATTGGTCGGATTATTGCATTGATATCTGAATTGAAGAGATGGAACAGGCGAAAGCAGGATAACCTGTAGCTGGGATAGGATACTTGGTGTTTGAAGATGGAAGAGACGATGATCGTTTAATTACTCCACTATTCTGAATTGAATGATTGTCATTGGGGCTGATTCTCATGTCTGCAAGCCTGCTGGATGATTATCACGCCTGGTCACCAGGTTCCAAAATTGAATTAGTGAACGGGCAATTAATCGTTGGAGACAGCCTCGTTCACAGCCGTCGATTACTAAGCCAAATTCTTCGAGGGTGGGGTGTAGAAGCGATCGCTGCCCTTGCATCAGAACGATTGTGGTGGGAGGCGTTATCCCGCACGTTCGGCGCACCAATGCTCACCAATCTCGATGGGTTTGATGCTTCCACACTGCAACAGTGGGCAGAGGTCATTGACTATCAGCCAGAGAACCCTCCCCATCACGGCGATTGGCGATTTTCCTATTCTCAACTGCGGCAAGCCTTACGAATGGCGATGTTTGGGTTGGGGATGCGCTATGAAAAATTGGGACAGTCGTTGGGCGGTGGGTTTGTCCATCGGTTAGGGCAGCATGGGTTCATGCCCGATGTCCTGTTTTTCCGGGGTGAGCCGCGCAATCGGCTGTATGAGTATTACCTGGAGGGAGCGGCAGACGTGGTTGTGGAGTTCCTCCAACTGGGTTGTGAGGAGTACACCTACACCGTCAAGAAGCCGATTTATCAGGCGGCTGGTGTTCCGGAACTGTGGATTGTGGATGTGGCTCAATGCCACATGGAATTATGGCGGCTCGTTGACGGAACATACCAGCGACAAACAATCGATGCGGCTGGACAATATGTGGTTTCCAGCGTTCCGGGCTTGACCTTCCTCCCCGACAAGATTTGGCTGGCAAAAGATGACTGGGATTATCCGCTCGAAGAGACCTGGTTTGAAGTAGCAGCAGATGCCCCTCGGCTTACCCGATTGCCTCGAATGGGGGAAGGGGTTGATTGGAGCAAAGCACTGCTCAAATTTCCAGTTGCGTTAGACCCAGTGACGATCGCTTTTGACGACTACATCTATTGGTGTCCAGAGGCAAAGTTTGAGTTCCTCAACGGACGACCTGACATTGGCGGACGAGAAGGCATCAAGGGATTGGCAGGAATGCTCATGATGACCTTTGGATTGGCAGAGGTTGTCAAATTGGCCCATCCGCGTGATTGGGTCGCTGCTCTGCTGGCACAACGAAGGGTAGCCTCTGACCCTAACCACAAAGCAGATGTTTGGAAATTGGCGCGAGATACGGCTACGTTCCTGCGGGATCACTACTCCATCGATCGCATTGTGGTGGCGGGCGATCTGGTTGCACCTGAACCCTTAAATCTATGGTCTGAGCTAGTGCTGGTTGTTTGGGGATTGCCAGAGGTTGAGCCACCCCGTTCTGAGTCAGGTCGAACCCAATATACCAGCCCAGAAGCGATCGCACGACATTTAAGTGACTATCCTCGGATTCGCCTGGTGGATGCTGGTAAAGGTCTCACCTCTACCGAAACAGCACTGTTGAATGCAGGCTATGTCGAGCTTTGAGGAATTTTCCGTCTTGGGGTTTGCTGGATTGGGTTGGGCGATAAAGTGGTGATGGATATAAAGAGCCTGGAGTTTCAGGATGGCTCAGACTGTGAAAGAGATGCAGGTTGGTCAATACCTGACGCTGGAGGAGTTTTGCACCTGCACACAAACTTACCAGAAGTATGCGGATCGGATTGACCCGTACCCTGAAAACCTGGAAGAGACAATCCCAGCGTTGGAGGCTCTGTGTCATCACATCCTTGACCCTGTGATTGCTCACTTCGGCAGGGAGCGGTTTCAGTTGACCTATGGGTTCTGTTCAAAGAATTTGAAGCGGTTTCTGGCTCAGAAAGACCCAGAAACGGGGATTAAGAATGGGCGAGTTGATCCGAGCCGCGACCAGCACATGGCACATGAGAAGAACCGAAATGGCAAGTATTACTGCGATCGCCTCGGTGCTGCCTGTGATTTTCGGGTTATGGGGTTGGGGAGCGATCGCCTCGTGGAGTGGATTCTGGAACAGCAGTTACTGTTTGATTCGTTGTATTACTATGGGGTCGATCGACCCATCCACATCAGTTACGCTCCTCAACAAAGGCATAGCATTTGGACGTTTACGGATGGAGGAGTGCCTACGAGGAAAGGTATTGAGAAATGGATTAATCAACGGAGGAAGTAGGGGTGAGATCGCCTCGGTGCTGCCTGTGATTTTCAGATCGTGGGGTTGGAGAGCGATCGCCTCGTGGAGTGGATTCTGGAGCGGCGATTACCGCTCGATTCTCTGTACTACTATGGGTGCGATCGACCTATCCACGTTAGCTACGGATCTCAGAAAAGGCTTAACATCTGGGCGTTTACAGACGGAGGAGTACCTACGAGGAGGGTCATTGGACAATGGATTAACCAAATGGGTAAGTAGTGTTGTTAGGTTCCGCGATCGAATTGATATCGCTCTCCGGATTACTCGTACAACAATGTTTTGTTATGTAGCCGATTGATCGAGCGAACTGAGGTCCAGTGAAAGTCTGTTTAGTGCTTGAAGGCACGTTCTATCTAAATAGATGGATCTCTCGATAAATCTGCTGCCCTAGTAGCTAAGTTGAAGAAACAGAGCACGATTGAGCAATCCACCAAATTGAGGGACTACTCATCCCTGTAGCGTTGTAAAAGCACTACACAGTATAACCACTATTACATAATACGGGGATTGTAAATTAGATTGTGTCAAAGGTCAGAAATGAGATCTAATGAACTACTAGACCCGAGACACTCGTACTATGACTTTTCGACCTGAACTCCTCGAT